>SVUB01000051.1 GCA_015063495.1 Oscillospiraceae bacterium | reverse complement strand
CGTTTACAGCGAAAAATATTCGTTAGGTTCAAATCCCGCAAGCACTCCGCCGAAAATATCCTTTTTATAGCTCTTTCGCAAAAAAACGCACCTTTGTCTACCAAGACAAAGGTGCGTTTTTTTAATGATGTTTGCCTTCGGCAAATGATGTTGGCTCCGCCAATGATGGCGGTTTCGCCTAATGATGTGTGGCTTCGCCACATTTTATGACAAACATCGCATCATTGCGGAACGAATGCCTCAGGTTCTCCTTCGCTTCATGGCTATCCGCAAAGAGGACGAGCTTAAGCGTTCACGCAGAATCGCTATGGTATGGGTAGTTATTTCTCTTGCAGTTGCGGTGTTCATCGGTATCGTAGGACGTCAACTCTATCCCGTTGAGCATCTTACAAAGTCTTCTGCGGAAAGCATATTTATCACCCTTTCCACAAGTTCTCTCCCCGCTATTTTAGCAGGATTCGTTATGGCAGGAATCCTTGCGGCAACGATAAGCTCCTCAGACTCTTATCTGCTTATTGCTGCCTCTGCTTTTGCAAAGAATATCTATCAAGGTATCGGCAACAAGAGAGCTTCAGATAAAAAGGTTATGACAGTTTCAAGAATTACCCTTCTTGTACTTGCACTCATAGCTATACTCATAGCTCTTGACGAGGACAGCGTTATCTTCCAGATAGTTTCGTTTGCTTGGGCAGGCTTCGGTGCGACATTCGGTCCTCTTATGCTCTTCTCACTCTTCTGGAAACGTACTACAAAGGCAGGTGCTATCGCAGGTATGCTCGGTGGCGGCGGAATGGTCTTCCTCTGGAAACTGGTTATCAGCCAGCTCGGCGGCGTATTCGCAATTTACGAGCTTCTCCCTGCATTTATTTTCTCTTCTATCTGCATAGTAGTATTCTCCCTCCTCACAAAAGCCCCCTCAAAGGAGATCGAGGAAGACTTCGAAGCGGTTCGTACAGGAAGTTTAGGGTAAACCTGATACAAAATCTATATTAAATTGTAAAACACCGTCAGGGCAACAAAACCCCGGCGGTGTTTCTATTAAAATATGCAAAATAAACAAAATTCTCAAACATAGCTTATATAGCAGTTATTTTCCTATCAAACAAACACACCAAATCGAATGTTTCTTCCTACATATTGTTTTTTCTTATTTCGAACAAACAAGGCTCGGCGCTTCATTGTGCAGATTAAACAAAATTATTGTTTCTTACCGATTTTTTTGTTTAAGGTGTTGAAAAGAATATAAAAAAATGTTATAATTTACCTTGAAAAGTTGTATAGATAAACACTATGCCTTTTTTGCCCAAAAATCTACTGTCTGGACTAAATAACTAAATATATGATCCGAAATTATTATCCCCTTTCAAGGCTTCAATAGTATCGGACAAAAACGAAAGGAGAAATACAGATGAAAAAATTCAAAAGATTGACTTCCCTATTCCTCGCAATGCTGATGGTGATCATGATGATCCCGGTAATCCCGGTGTCTGCTGATTCCCCTAGCATTATTTCGCACGAGGAAGGACTTATAATGAATGACAACCAAGGCGACGGTGTCGTTCTCACAAAGCTCGCAAGACCTCATCTCGTAAACGGAGTTCCTGACGGAACGGTTGACATCGTTATCAACGCTCTCACCACCGGTACCGTTACAAACACAGAATCGGTTATCCCTACGGATATCGTTCTTGTTCTTGACGTTTCGGGAAGTATGAACGATGCTGATTCACACTCGATAGACACTTATAATGCAGTAAACGGCTCGGCTTATGAATCCGGATATGGATATAGGGCAGATACATATTACGGCTTCAGCTCATCCAGCACAACATATTATATCAAGCTTTCAGACGGATCTTATCAAAGCGTAAGCCGTAGTAATGCGGATGACAATAATTATTACTACTATCGCTACGGTTCTTGGAACAGCGGATATACTTATGTTTATCCCGCTCTCGATGCTTCCGTCACAAATCCGGACAGAACGGAAAACTATGATGTAGTTCAGTTCTACACCAGAACCACAACGACTACTACGACAGAGAAAAAGATAACCGAGCTTAAGAATGCCGTCTCGGATTTCATCGATGCAGCGCTTGCAAGCAATGCTTCTATAACAAACGAAGCAGATAAGCACCGCATTTCTATCGTCAAATTTGCGGATGACTCCTATTACAATGGCTCAGGCTCTACTCAGGACGTTACTGCAGCGGTAAACGGTAATAATACTTTCCGTCAAAATAATCAAAACTACAACTACACTCAGATAGTCACGGGTCTTACCACGGTAAATGATTCCGGCGCAGCAACTCTTAAAAGTGCAGTAAACTCACTTCAGCCCGGCGGTGCGACCGCTATCGACTACGGTCTGACTCTTGCGGAACACGCACTCTTTGATGACAGGACCGCTGCTGATATTGCGGGTAGACACGAAATCGTCGTTCTCTTTACAGACGGCTCTCCCACTCACTCCAGCAGTTATGATCCCGGCGTAGCCGCAGACGCAGTGAATGTGGCGTATGCTCTTAAGAGTGCAAACGTTGAGCTTTACTCCATAAGCGTTGCAGCGAATGCAGACGACGATGCTCTCGGAACTGACCAGACTAACCAGTTCTGTCATTACGTTTCAAGCAACTATCCCTCAGCTCAGGCTTCTGGAAATACTATAACTCCCGGCACGGGAAGCCCCTCAAACGGCTATTATTGGGTTCCCGATAACGTACTCTCACTTTCTGCTATCTTTGAGACGGTTATGTCGCAGATAGGTACACCTACAATGGAGCTTGGCGCATCTGCAACAACGATAGATACAGTTTCTCCATACTTTACACTTCCAAACGGTGTTAATAACGTAACTCTCGCCACTGCAGCAAAAACTGTTGACGGCTGGGCAGCCGAGGTTGTAGATAACAGCCTGGGTAAATCAGTTGTTGGAAATACACTTGAGGTTACGGGCTTCGATTTCGACGCAAATTACGTTTCCACAACTCCTCGTGAAGGCGGATTCTATGGAAAGATGCTCGTTATCAGAATCAACGTTACTCCCGACTATGATACGATAGATGCTCGCACGGATGCTATTGCCTCAAACGGAGGTTATATAAACACCAACCTTGGCACTGCATCTATGGTTGACAGTGCGCAGAACGCTGTTGCAGTCGTTAATTCGCCCGAGATCAAGCTTAACACTGTCACTTATATGCTTGACGGACAAGTGTACGCTACGTACTACCGTCTGCCCGGTACCGACGTAACAGTTCTTCCGAAGCATGCTGATTCCGAGTCTCACACCTACAGTGATTGGACTACGGCCGACGTAACTGTTGACGGCAACAGAGAATTTACAATGCCCTCGGGTAATGTAGTTCTCAGTGCCACAAGCACGGCTAGGGACTTCACCGTATCCTATGAATACAGAGGCGATATTCCCTCGGGCGTGAGTGTGCCCCCGGTTCCATCTCCTGTAATAAAAAAGGCAGGTACTACGGTTAAAGTCGAGGATAAGCCTGAGGTTCCCGGTTACGTATTTCACGGTTGGCAGGCAGCTGAGGTAACTCCTGATCCCACAAGCGGTGAGTTTACTATGCCTGCACGCAACGTAACCTTTATAGGTTCATTTGCGCCTTCAAATACCGTAACTTACAAGGTTGAGCATTATCTGCAGAATATAGACGGTACGTATCCTACAGAGCCTACAAATTACCATTATCATCACGATGGAACAACAGGCCACACCGTTACTGCTATTACTACCATAGAATATCCTCATTACACTTATGATCCTTCGATCTCTACTCCCTCCGGAATAGTTCTTTCCGATGGATCTCTCATCCTCAAGCTCTACTACGCACTTAATCCCCATAAGGTTACTTACGTTTACGACCATGACGACGAAAATCCTGCGCCCGATGGAGCTCTTGCTCTCCTTCCTGCAGAGGTAAAGAACGTTCTCTCAGGTTCTACATTTACCATTGCAGCAGCACCAAAGCTTCAGGGTTATACCTTCATAGGCTGGGCTTCCGACGGATCTGACGTTATAATTACAGATGGCAAGTTCCTTATGCCTGACCGTGACGTTATTCTCCACGGATTCTTCCTGCCCGATGGTGATACTCCCTATACGGTTGAACATCATCTTGAAACAGATGTTGAAAACGTATTTGCATTCTATGAAAGTACCAAGCACACCGGTGAAACAGGCGCAACAGTTGTCGGTGAGCCTCTCAGCTACAAGGGCTATACCTATAATAAGAGCATTTCTTATCACACCGATAAGATAAAGGCTGACGGAACCCTCACCCTTGTTCTCAAATACGAAAAGACACCTTATACCGTATCTTACAGATTTGAGGGTAACGAGCCTCACACCGGTTGGCCTACTATTCCTGCAGATTACTCCTCTGTTCAGCATATGGGCGAAGATGTTACGGTAAGAGACGTTATAAACGTTGACGGATACACCTTTATCGGCTGGACAGCAGGTAACGTAACGGTCGGCAATGACGGAAAGTTCACGATGCCCGATGAGGATGTTGTTTTCGTTGGTTTCTACGCAAGGAACGAGGCACATTACACAATTTCTCATTATTTCCAGCATGCAGACGGCACTTGGGGCGATCCTCAGATCTCCTACACCGTTGATTCCCATGAGGGCGAAAGCGTAAGTGCATCTTACGTCTCTGTTGATGGTTATGAGACATTTGCAGATCATCCCGACACAAAGACAAGCGGAATAGTTCTTATTGATGACTCACTGACGCTTAAATTCTTCTACGTAAGAAAGTCCTTTACCGTTAAGTACGAGTATGAGGGCTTCGTTCCTTCTAATGCAGATCCGCTTCCCTCTGCTAAAACCTATCTCCACGGCGCAGAGGTTGACGTTGCAGACAATGCAACTGCTGCAGGATATACGTTTAGCGGTTGGTCAAGTAAGCAGGTAACGGTAACGTCCGGCGGAAAATTCATCATGCCCGAGTCTGACGTTATCATAACAGGACATTTCAACGCTAACACAGGAACTCCCTACAAGGTTGAGCACTATCTGCAGAGTCTGAGTGACCCCTCTAAGTACGATATTGTTGCTGAAGATACAAAAACCTACACCGGCACCACCGGATACAGCGTAACTGCAACACTTAACAGCTACGAGGGCTTCACAGCAAGAACTGATAACATACTCACCGGAATTATCACTCCCGAGCCCGATATTCTCGTAATAAAGCTTTATTACGACAGAAACAGCTACAATATCGACTACCGCTATTTTGGCATTCAGCCGAGCGGTACTCCAAATATCGATATAGATACATATGACCAGACGGGTGTTCCCTATGGAACCACAGTATTCTTCGGTGCAAAGCCTACGCTTGAAAATTACGCCTTCAGCGGTTGGTATTGGCTTGCTCCTCACGTTGCTGTAACATCCGATTCCTTCACAATGCCCGCTATGGACGTTATCATTCTCGGTGAATTTACAGAAAACGCAAAATATACCGTATCCTACGAGTATGAGGGCACAATTCCCTCCGGTGCTCCCGAGCTTCCCGGTGCTACTTACCACCATCCGAAGCAAAACGTAACTGTTGCGCAGAATCCTACGCTTGCAGGCTACACATTTAGCGGCTGGACAAGTGAGCAGGTCAAGTCTGAGGATATTGTAGGCGGAAAGTTCGATATGCCCGAGAAGAACGTTGTTTTCAAGGGAAGCTTTGAACGCAACGCTACTACCGGATATATCTGCATTGAAAAGGAGCTTATCGCTCCCGCAGGATTCAAGGCTATAAAGGATTTCACCTTTAAGGTATACCGTGTAAACGGAAAAACTCACACACTTGTTGATACCGTTAAGGTTGCAGGCAACTCCGTTAAGTATCTCGAGGTTGCTCCCGGTGATTACTATATCGTTGAGGCTAAGGCTGACGCTTACGGCTACGCTCATTCCGTAATTTCAAGCAAGGACAACAATATAGTTACTGTTGAGCTTTCAAATATCAGCAATATCAAATTCACTAACGTATACGTTGAGGTACAGCTTGAAAAGGACGACCACTTCGGATACATAATCGGTTATCCCGACGGCACGGTACGACCCGACAATTTCATTACCCGTGCTGAAATTGCAACTATCTTCTTCCGTATGCTGACTGATTCGAGCCGTGCTAAAGTCTGGTCTCAGGCAAATGACTTCACCGACGTTAATGTGGATGACTGGTATAACAACGCAATATCCACTCTCGCAAACGCAGGGGTTCTGAACGGTTATGCTGACAGCACTTTCCGTCCTAACGAATATATCACAAGAGCAGAGCTTGTCAAGATAGCAACATCATTCTACGGAACGAGTGCCGGCAAGGATACTCACTTCTCCGATACGTCGGGACACTGGGCTAATGACTTTATAGAAGCTGCTCGTGAGCTTGGATTTATTGACGGCTACGGTGACGGTACATTCCGTCCTAACCAGCTTGTAACGCGTGCTGAGGCAATGAAGATAATTAACCGCACTCTTGACAGAGTTCCTCACAAGGATCATCTCCACAAGGATATGATCGTCTGGAGCGACAACATGAACAAGAAGAAGTGGTACTATGCTGAGGTTCAGGAAGCTACCAACTCCCACGTTTACGTTTGGGATAACGTCCATGAAATATGGATAAGAATCACAGACGTTCGTGACTGGGCAGCGCTTGAAAAGGCTTGGTCCTCTGCTAACAGCAGATAATTGAATTTTTCACGGCGGTCATTTGACCGCCGTGATTTTTTAAGGCACATACTATATCTTTGCAGATATAGTATGTGCCTTTTATAAAATTATTTAATTTAATTCTGTTTTGTGTTATAATTTTTGTGAAAAAAGAGAGGTGATACCAATATGAATAAAAAACTGATCCATGACACGGTATTTATGCTTCTCGGAGGTTTTTTATACGCCTTCGCCACCTGTTTTTTCATCTTTCCTTCGTCAATAATACTCGGCGGAACGAGCGGTATATCTGTAATGCTCAATTTTTTTATCCCATTTTCTGCCGGAAGTATTATCACGGCTATAAATATCCTGCTTATGATCCTTGCGTTTTTTATTCTCGGCAAAGCATCAGCGTCAAAGACATTTGTCGGGTCTATCATTACCACTCTTGCAATAAAACTTTTTGATATATTCTTCGTTTTCAGCGAGCCGCCTGTTTCAAATCCTTATATTTCGAGTATCATCGGCGCATCGCTCATAGCAATAGCAACTGCTATGCTGCTTTACGTCGATTCAAGCTCGGGCGGAACGGATATCATTGCTCTTATTATAAACAAGTTTTCAAAAATGAATATAGGAACTTCTCTGCTCGTCTCTGATATTCTTATAGTAATTATCGGCGGAGTTCTCTCGGGTCTAACCGTAGCAATAAGCTCAATAATAGGCCTTGTTATAAAAGCACTCGGAGCTAACCTCTTCCTTTATATCGCCGTAGAAACAAAAAGAAGAAGGGTGCTCAAAAATCATGAGAAAGCAAAGTAGCTTTTTGATTTAGAAGATAAAAACTTCAAAAAATCTGAGATGTAATCGTCATCTGTTGCAGCAAGCCGGTGATATACACACACGATCTGCGTCTCGTTAAAATCAGAGACGTCAAGAGCTGTAAGCTCCTTTTCACTCTCATCACAAAGTGCCCTTTTTGAGCCTACAGCAAGCCCCATTCCAAGCTCAACACAGCGCAAAAGACACTGCCTATCGTCAAGCTCCATAGCGACGTTGGGAACAAAGCCTTTATGCTTGCCTATACTTTCAAGAAGTCTGCGCATAGCATTTCCCTTCCCCATCATAATAAATGGCTCACTCGAGATCTGCTTCATCGTAAGCTTTTTACCCACAAGTGGACTGCTATTAGAAGCTTTAATGCAAAGCTCTTCCGCACTTAAAAGAAAGTGCTCAAATCCATCGTACATATCCGACAATTCATCAATGATTATATCAAAATCAGTATAGTCTTCAATTTCAAAATCGTGAGACATTCTGAAATTAACTTCCGGATGGGCTGTCTTATACTCGACCATAAGATCTGTTATCCACCCTCTTCTTGCACGCACGAGAAGTTTTATTTCAGGAGTTTTTATCTTATCTGTTTTTATCTTGTCTAAGGCTTTTTCGACCTCTGAAAAAGCCGATCCGAGCGCATCTGCAAGCAGTCTTCCCTCTGCATTCAGCTTTATGCGGTTTGTCTCTCTGTCAAACAAAGAGACTCCCAGCTCGGTTTCAAGTCTTTTTATTGCAGCTGATACTGTTGACGTCGGGATCATAAATTTTTCTGCTATTTTTGAAAAATTCTCAGTCTGCGCACTTTCATAAAAGTATCTAAGCTGTAAAAGATTCATATTTTCACCTTCCTTAAATTCTATTTTACTATATTTAAAGAAATAAAGCAACACCAAATGCAAAAAAGGAGAAAAAACATGAAGGTTTGTATAGTTCAGCCACCTTATTCCACTGATTTTTCGCAATCACAGAAATATTTTGAATGGGAGATGCAGGCTTTTGACAAATGTGATGAGAGTATGGATCTTATTGTATTTCCAGAAGCCGCCGATATTCCCTGTATGGCTCATTCTGCTGAAAATATGGCAGAAAGTCATGCAAAATATTTTTCAAAGCTCTATGAAAAGGCCTGTGAGACAGCAAGGCGCTGTAACGCTGTAATCTTCTTCAATGCTCACGATAAAAGCGAGAAAGGACTTTATAATACCACCTTCGCAATAGACAGAGAAGGAAACCTTGCCGGAAAATATAACAAGGAGCATCTGACGCCAAAGGAGGTTTCGGTCTATAAAGCTGTCAGTGATTACAGCTTTGAGCACACCTCGCCTACCGTTATCGAGATAGACGGGCTGCGTTACTGCTTCCTTACCTGCTACGACTTCTATTTCTACGAAGCCTTTCCTACCATTGCACGACAATATCCGGATATAATCATCGGCTGCTCTCATCAGAGAAGCGATAAGCAAAGTGCTCTTGAAACAATGAGTCGCTTCTGTGCATATAACTGCAATGCATACGTAGTTCGTTCCTCAGTAAGCATGGGAGAGGATACCGACATCGGCGGTGGAAGCTGTGTGGTGGCTCCTGACGGAGAGATGCTTCTTAATATGAAGAGCAGAACAGGGCTTGAATGTGTAGAAATAGACCCTAAGAAAAAATATTATAAGCCTGCCGGATTTGGAAATCCAGACGCCGCGCATCACGAATACATAGAAGCAGGCCGCAGGCCCTGGAAATATCGCCCCTCGGGCAGTGCAATAGTAAAGTATGACGATCTGATGCCCTATCCCAGAGTTTGCGCTCACCGAGGCTTCAGCTCTGTTGCACCCGAGAATAGTATGCCTGCATTCGGCGCGGCTGTTGCAATGGGAGCAGAGGAAATAGAATTCGATCTTTGGTGGACAAAGGACGAAGAGATAGTTTCTATCCACGATGATAAGCTTGACCGAGTATCAGATGGCGAAGGTCTCATTTATGAGCACACGCTAAAAGAACTCCGTGCTTATGATTTCGGCAGTAAATTCGGAGATAAATTTAAGGGACTTAGGATACTGACTTTTGAAGAGATACTCAAAAAATTCGCTTGCCACGTTATAATGAATATACATATAAAGACCCGAAATGACACGGAAGATTATGATGAAGCAAGGCTTCGCAAGATAGTAGACCTTATAGAAAAGTACGACTGTAAAAAATGGGTATATTTTATGACAAGCAACGATAAGCTTCTGGCGCTTGCCCAAAAAATAGCGCCCGATATCGCACGATGTGTAGGCGCAGGAGATACTCCGCATATAATGGTCGAAAGAGCCTTAAAATACGACTGTAAAAAAATACAGCTCGTAAAAACAAAGGTATTTAATCGAGAGGTTATAAAAAAAGCTCATGAAAACGGTATAATATGCAACGTTTTTTGGTCTGATGATCCCGATGAAGCAGAAGAATTTATCAAAATGGGTTGTGATACTATACTCACAAACGATTATAACAGAGTGGCACAAAGGCTCAAGAAAATTAAATAATGTTAGTTGACTTTCGGCATCACTTATATTATAATTGTTATAGCTTTTATAATAAGAAAGGATGCCGAAATGTCTAAATATTTCAAATGCACCACAAACAAGCCTGCAGTATCCTATAAATGCGGCGAAAAGATAATTTTCACAGTTAAATCAAAGGCTAACTGCCTGGATGTTCCTTATAACTTCTTTGAGTGGACACTCAAAGGTGACGACGGGAAGGACCAGAGCGGCATCTTTAAATTCGATAATTTCAGACCTGCTGTTTTCGAGACGACTCTTGACCGCCCCGGCTTTGTTCAGCTTACAATATCGGCTAAAACAAACGACGGAGAAGACAAAAGTTTCGATTTGCTCCGTGCAGCTGCCGGTGCTGAAATAGAAAAACTTGAATACTGCGATACTATCCCAGAGGATTTCGATAAATACTGGGAAGATATAGAAAAGATGATTGCAGATCACACCCCCGAGATTCTTTTCAAGGAAGAGCTTATAGTAGGTGTTCCCGAGGGTTACAAAGCTTATGACGTAAGAATATCAGTTCCCTGCGACGGCAGACCTGCTTCCGGAATATTCACAGTCCCTGAAAAGGAAGGAAAATATCCGATAAGGATGATATTCAGAGGCTATGGTGCAAATGCTCCGGCAACCATAGAATGTAAAGAGA
>SVUB01000050.1 GCA_015063495.1 Oscillospiraceae bacterium | reverse complement strand
GCGGTGCAGTTATCCGGAATTTCGGTAAGGACTACGGCACCTGCGGCGATCTTTGAGTTGTCGCCTATTCGCATAGGGCCGAGCACCTTTGCTCCGGCACCAACCATTACGTTGTTGCCAAGGGTAGGGTGACGCTTTCCAACGTCCTTTCCCGTGCCTCCGAGGGTAACGCCCTGATATATGGTGCAGTCGTCGCCTATTTCTGTCGTTTCTCCTATGACTACGGCGGCGCCGTGGTCTATAAAGAAGCGCTTGCCTATCTTTGCGCCGGGGTGTATTTCAATGCCTGTGAAGAATTTTGCCATCTGGCTGACAGCTCTTGCGCTGAAATAATGCTCGGTAAGATATAGCTTGTGGGATACTCTGTAAGCAAGGATGGCATGAAGTCCCGAGTAGAGAAGAAATACCTCGGCGTTGCTCTTTGCCGCAGGGTCTCTTTCTCTGAAGGTCACGACCTCTTCTTTTACGGCCTCGGCAGAGGCCTTTAAGCTGTCGGGAAGCTTTTTTGCACTGTCAGCGGTGCGGACGATACCTTTTGCCGCTTTTTTTCCTAAAAGGGCAATAAAATCGGCAACGTTTTGCGCATCTCGCATCAGTGCCTTTGTGTTGACTTTGAGTTTCATTTTTATCTCCAAAATCCAGAATCGGGATGCCACAGAAAAAGAAAAAGCCTCCGTACCCTTTGGTACAGAGGCGCATAAGCGCGGTTCCACTCTGCTTGCCTTTTTTAGAGGCATCTCATGGGTCCTTAGCGGGGACAAGTCGACCGAGCCTACTTTGCGCACGGGTGCGTATTCTGCCCGGGGTCTCGCGGAGGCACAAGCCGACTCTGCCGCATCGCCGCTTTCAGCCCTTGGCGGCAACTCTCTGTTCGGTGTTTGTACGGTTTCTTTCCGTTCACAGACCGTGTTTTATAACATTATATACAACTTTCCGCGTTTTGTAAAGAGTTTTTTCAAAAAAATTAAAATTGCACCTCTTAAAACTCTAAAAAACACCTTGACAATGGGAGGTTTAAGTGGTATAATGACATATAAATAGAATTGGTGAGCCATGTAAATATGAGGAAAAATTCCACAAAAGACGAGAGAAAAAGCTCTTCCTTTTCTCGCCTTACGGTAAGAGCTGCGATAGTTATTGCAATTGTTTTCACGGTTGCTGTGATTTTTGTCGGAGTAGCCATAGGCGTTTTTTTTGCTCTCAGAACCTCGGGCAGAATGTCGATGGAAGAGAGGAAAAATGAGGCAAATTCCGACTACGTTTACGACTCGGGCACCGTCAGGTTTGACGGTAAGACTTATAGATATAATGATGACCTGACTACGTTTCTCTTTCTTGGTGTTGACTCGGGTAGAGAGCTTGAGGGGCAGCCGAATAAGGATCTGAAGCCTTCTCCGGGCCAGGCTGACGTGATTTTTGTACTCGTTCTTGACGAGAAGAATGAAAGAGTCTCGATCATTTCGATAGATAGAAATACGATGTCGAATTTCGAGAGCTACGACGGTGAGGGGAACCTCATCGGTTCGGTAAGAAATCAGCTTGCGCTTGCATATTCTTATGGAGACGGGGCGCATAAAAGCTGTGAGCTTACAAGGACTGCAGTTTCAAGTTTTCTTTACGATATTCCGCTTCACGCCTATTACTCGATGAAGTATAAGGCGATTGCTGAGCTTAACGATGCAGTCGGCGGCGTTTCGGTTCAGATAAAGGATGATCTGACAAGTGTGGATGAGGCGCTTGTTATGGGCGAGACCGTGAAGCTCACGGGTAAGCTTGCAGAAAAATTCCTGACCGCCAGAGGCGGAGTCGGAAACGAAACTAACGAAGAGAGATTGGAAAGACAAAAGGAATACCTTTTTGCTTTTATAGATGCGGCGATCGCTGCACTTAAAAAGGATTGGTCGCTTCCCGCAGACCTTTACGGAAGAATAAAGGATAACTGCTATACCGATCTCACGGTCGGGGAGCTTGTCTATCTTGCCGATCTTGCTACCCGTGTGGATATATCCTACCACAGCATAGCGGGCGAGACC
This sequence comes from Oscillospiraceae bacterium, assembly GCA_015063495.1. Lineage (GTDB taxonomy): Bacteria > Bacillota > Clostridia > Oscillospirales > CAG-272 > SIG710. Next base: position 8,879 of record SVUB01000050.1, on the reverse strand, counting down.
GACAGGAACAGCACCTTTGAAGAATTCAATGCCGATGACGATGCTCTTTGGCGTTTGATACTTGATATTTTCTATATTTGTGAGGAATAGAGATAAATGGATAACAACGGCGCTGCCACAAGACGTGGCAAAGGGCGTCTGATATTTTGGCTCGTTCTCTTCATTGTCTGCGTCATTACTGTGGCAGCCTGTGTCGGCGTCTGGGTATATCACGCAGTGCTCAGAAAAGCTATGAGCGACCTTTACGAGGAAGCGAGAGTGGTGATAAACGTATCACCTGATGAGAAGGGCGACGGGACCGGCAGTCTTGTTATTGACGCACCCTTTGGATCTGAGGACGAGGTCGTAATGATAAATTTTGACCTGTTAAAAAAGACCTCGGCAGACGTTTACGCCTGGATAGAGATACCGGGAACACCTATCGCATTTCCGATAGTTCAGCACCCTAAAAATAACGAATATTACCTAAGACGTGCAATAAACGGTGCTTACGATATAACCGGCTGTATATACACACAAAATTATAACAGCCTTGATTTTACCGATAAAAATACTATAATCTACGGCCATTATATGGACGACGGAACGAAATTCGGGCCGCTGCTCTCATATATGGACAAGGAGTTTTTTGAGGATCACAAAAAAATAGTGATATATACCGAGACCGAGAAGCTTACCTATGAGGTATTTGCGGCTCTGCCCTTTAACACAAGGCATATTCTCCGCAGCTACGTCGTCTCAGACGATCCACACGCAGAATTTCTGTCTGACGTCTATTCATCCACCGATGCGAGGAGGGTAATAGACAAGGAAAATAAGGCGGATGCGAAAAACGATAAGATAATAACGCTTTCCACCTGCCTTAAGACCGGCTCAAAAAGATATATTGTGCTGGCTAAACTCATTGATCACAATAATGTGAATAAATAAAAAAATTTTTTACAAAGGAGAAAATACTCATGAAGAAGTTTTTATCCATTCTTGTAGTTATGGCACTCGTGTTCTCTACTATGGCACTTGCTGTATCTGCAACAAACAGCCCTACAGGCAAGATCACTTACGTTAGCGAAAAGGATCCCGTTATCGTTGATAAGGACGGCAATGAGAAGGCAGACGTTGACACCACAGGTACTCTTATCGAGCTCACTCATCACGAGGAAGACAAAGAGTACGTTCCTGAGGCTCACGAGTACAAGGAAGTATTCGGCGAGAAGTACGAGGACTTCAAGTTCTACGGCTCCTTCGACATCAGACTTACCGAGCACGGTAAGAAAGAGGTTGGCGACGGTAAGCTTCACGGCGTTGAGATCACCATTAACGTTCCCGGCCTTACAGCTGCTAACAACCCCACGGTATTCTACTATGATATGGCTCACGATACTTACGTTATCATCAAGGATATCGTAGTAAACGGTTCTGAGATCACCTTCGAGGCTATGCCTCTTACAAACACAGATGACACTGCAAAGGCTGCTTCTATCGACGCACTCGCAGTTTCTCTGCTTAACGCAACACTTGCTGCAACAAACGAGTTCGTTGCAAGTGATACAGACATCGGTCACTACGGTGTTATCTACACTGGTTCCGTTACATCTCCCTCTACCGGCGTTCCCACCGCTGCTTTCGTAGTAATTCTCGTAGTTGCTCTCGCAGGCGCTGCATTCGCAGGTAAGAAGGTTTTCGCAAAGTAATATAGTTATTAAATGAAGAGGTCGGCTTAGTTGAGCCGACCTCTTTTGTTTAATTATCCTTCGACGTTGACGTCGCTAAGTGTTTTTAACTCATAGAATTTGCCTTTTTTCTCCATAAGCTCATCGTACGTGCCGATCTCGACACACCGTCCTTGCTCCATAACAACTATCCTGTCCGCATCGCGGATAGTAGAGAGTCTGTGAGCAACTATGAAGGTCGTGCGGTTCTTTATAAGCTCCGAGATAGCCTTCTGAACGTGAAATTCGGAAATATTGTCAAGAGCCGAGGTTGCCTCGTCGAGAATAAGTATCTTTGGATCCCTGATAAGAGCACGTGCTATGCAGATTCTCTGCTTCTGTCCGCCCGAGAGCTTTCCGCCGTTCTCACCGATAACGGTGTCGACGCCGTTCGGCAGGGTAGGCAGAAATTCATTTATGTTAGCAAGCTCAAGGACTTCCTCAAGTCTTTTTTGAATGACACCGGGCATTCCGTAGGTGATATTGTCGCGTATGGTTCCCGTCATGAGAATACTGTTTTGAGGTACGACCGATATAAAATGTCTGTAATCGCTCATAGCGAGACTCTCGACAGGCTTGCCGTCGATGAGATACTGCCCCGAGGTCGGGTGCAGAAATCCGATTATCATATTCATTATAGTGGATTTTCCCGATCCTGATCCACCGACAAATGCAATGCACTCGCCGGGCCTTACCTCGAGCTCAAGCTCCTTTATCGTATCCTCGCTTGTGCCGGGATATCGGTAGCATACTTTATCAAATTTAAGATGGCCGTGAACGTAGCGGAGCTTTATTTTGTTCTTATCGTCCTCAACGTCGTTTGAGAACATTATTTCGGAAACAGAGCGGACCGATTCGATACCCTTGGTGATTTCGGGAACTGCAGCAACAAGAATGTTTATCCTTGCAACGATGGTTGAGAAATAGCTTTGGAAAAGGACGATGTCGCCGACGTCAATAATTCCTTTTGAGGCTAGAAACGCACTGAAAACGAGGTTTAGCAGGTTAAACATCTGCATCGTGATATGAAGGGATGATGCGAAATATGCGTTAAGCCTATCAACGTCAAGCGCCTTCATTCGAAGTCTCCTGATGCCATCCTCAAGCTTTATAAGCTCCTCCTCTTCAAGACCGTGAGCTTTTGTTACGGGGATCATATTCATCATCTCGGTTACCTTGGTTGCCATCATCTCGTTTTCTCGTCTGAAAAGTGAGTTTTTATCCGCAAGCTTTTTTCTGAAAACCTTTACGAATATTATTTCTGCCGGGATGACAAGTGCAAAAAATGCTGCAACTATCCAGTTCTTTGCAAGAACTATTACCACGTTTATAAGAAGCATAGTGACTGTCGGAACAACGTTTTTAATTATTTGGTTGTTGAGCATCTCGACCGCTTCTATGTCACGGATAAATTTCGATTGAACTCTTCCGCTTTCAATCTCCTTGTGGTAGGTGATAGAAAGATGCTGAAGCTTTCTTATGATGGTTCTGCGTAGGCCTGCCGATATTGTTCTCAGCATGTTATCTACGTATTTGGAGTAGATAGCGTGGCCGGGTATATGCAGAATATAGAGAACCACGAGCAGAACTGCATTTTTAATGATAACTGTTGTAAGATCGTCACCGGGAGACACGAGAGCGTTGATGATATTAGAGGTGACTATCGGTGAAATAAGACCGATAGAGTCCTTGATGGCAAACATTATAGCCGAAAGCAGTATTTTCGGTGAATTTTGCCTTAAAAGCTTTGAGATAACACTTGCGCCATCCCTACTGTGTTCTGCCTCCTCGGCAAAAAGCTTTTCGTAATCAGGTAAAAGTCCTTGGTTTTTGTTTTCCATAACTTATTCTCCATCTCATTTGCCCGTAGCTTTTGTATTGAATTTTACATAGATTTTATATGAAAAAACTATGCTTGCGCTCATTATACACCAAGAGGTTTATTTGTCAAGAGGTTTTTGGAAAATAAATTTCCTGTTTTTTGTATTAAAATGAAGAAAACTATTGACAAGAGGGCGGGGAGGTAGTATAATACGAAATATAAATTGTATACAAGAATACAATGAACGGAGGAAATAGTTTTGATTTTAAAAAGTTGTGCATCAAATCTTCTTGAACAGTCGCAGTATCAGTATTCGCTCCAGGACGTTCCCGAAGCCAATCTTTACAGAGATATTTACCCCTATGATGAGATCCCGAAGGTAGCGTTTAACCACCGCCACGTGCCGATAGGTATGCCGAATGAAATATGGATAACCGACACGACCTTCCGTGACGGTCAGCAGTCCCGTGCTCCTTATACCGCAGAGCAGATAGTTGACCTTTATAAGATGCTCTCCCGTCTTGGCGGAGAGAAGGGAATCATCCGTCAGAGCGAATTTTTTGTTTATACGAAGAAGGATAGAGAGGCTATCGAGAGATGTATGGATCTCGGATATAAGTTTCCCGAGATAACCACATGGATCCGTGCTAAAAAAGAGGATTTCGAGCTTGTGAATCATATCGGAATCAAGGAAACGGGCATTCTCGTCTCCTGCTCCGACTATCATATCTTCAAAAAGCTGAATATGACAAGAGCACAGGCGATGGACCATTACCTTGGCGTAGTCAAGCAGGCATTTGACGCAGGAATACGTCCCCGTTGCCACCTTGAGGATATCACGAGAGCGGATTTTTACGGATTTGTCGTTCCTTTCGTAAATGCACTTATGGAGCTTTCAAGGGAGGCCGGTATACCCGTTAAGATCCGTATGTGCGACACTATGGGTTATGGCGTTGCATTCCCCGGCGTTGCGCTTCCCCGAAGTGTTCCCGGTATCGTATACGGTCTTAGCCACTTCTCGCACGTGCCGGCTGAAATGCTTGAATGGCACGGACATAACGACTTCTATAAGGGCGTTTCGAATGCTACCGCCGCATGGCTTTACGGCGCATCATCCGTCAACTGCTCACTTCTCGGCATAGGCGAGAGAACGGGTAATATTCCGCTTGAAGCAATGGTCATCGAATATGCTTCGATGCGTGGAACCTTTGACGGAATGGATCCCACGGTCATTACCGAGATAGCAAGATACTTCGAGAAGGAGCTTGGATACGATATTCCGCCTATGACTCCCTTCGTTGGTAACAACTTTAACGTTACCCGTGCAGGTATCCACGCAGACGGACTTATGAAGGATGCGGAGATATACAACATTTTCGACACCGAAAAGATACTTAACCGACCCGCAGAGGTTTCAATATCCAATACCTCCGGACTTGCAGGTATTGCTTATTGGATAAATAACCACTATCACCTCACTGGCGACGATATGGTAACCAAGCAGGATCAATTCATAATAGATATGAAGACAAGCATCGACGCCCAGTATGCCGACGGCAGAACTACTATAATGGGTGACGATGAGCTTGAGGCTATTATAGAGACTCTTGCGCCGGGCCGCTTTACAAAAGAGGTGTAAGATATGGTTATAAGCAGAGAATCGGGGTCGCTTGAGTCGAGAGTATACGAAGCTCTTGAGGATGCCATTCTCGCAGGAGAGTTCAAGGCGGGAACACCTCTTACCGAGCTTGGAGTTTCCGAAAAGCTCGGCGTGAGCAGAACTCCTGTACGTGCGGCACTTCACCGTCTTGATGAGGAAGGCCTCGTTGAGCTTTCGCCAAACAGAGGTGCGGTAGTTGTCGGTGTGACGGGGGATGACCTCGTTGATATCTACCGCATAAGAATGCGCCTTGAAGGACTTGCATCTGCAATGGCAGCGGAAAAAATGACGGAGGAAGATAAAAAAGCTCTTAGAGATAAGGTCGAGCTTTCCGAGTTTTATATTCAGAGGAGAGATACCGAGAATATAAAGGAGCTTGATACCGCTTTCCACAGCGAAATTTATAAAAAGAGCGGAAGCAGGATGCTCTGCAAGATACTTTCCGATCTTCATAGAAGCATAAGAGCATATCGTAAGCTCTCACTCTCGGCTGAAGGACGACTTGAAGTGTCGGTGCGTGAGCATAGAGAAATTCTTGAGGCGATTCTTCGCTCTGATGCGGCAGAGGCCGAGAGACTTACAGCACTTCATATAGAGAACGCAATGAAAAGCACTCTCGGTGCTATTGACAACTGATAAATTATAATTTGGAGAATAAAATGGGATACACTATTGCACAAAAAATCATTAAAAATCACCTTTTGTCGGGTGAGATGGTCGCAGGAAGCGAGATAGCGCTCCGCATCGACCAGACGCTTACACAGGACGCAACGGGTACTATGGCTTACCTTCAGTTTGAGGCTATGGGCACCGAGAGAGTAAAGACCGAGCTCTCTGTCGCTTATATCGACCACAATACCCTTCAGGCAGGCTTTGAGAATGCCGACGACCACCGCTATATCCAGACGGTGACGAAAAAGCACGGCATACGCTTCTCTCGCCCCGGTAACGGAATCTGCCATCAGGTACACCTTGAGCGCTTTGGCGTTCCCGGAAAGACTCTTATCGGCTCTGACAGCCATACGCCGACTGCCGGCGGTATCGGTATGCTCGGTATGGGCGCAGGCGGTCTTGACGTTGCCGTTGCAATGGGCGGTGGTGCTTACTACATAACGATGCCGAAGATAATCAAGATAAATCTTACGGGAGCACTTCCTCCTTACGTCGGTGCAAAGGACATCATTCTTGAGGTTCTTCGTATGCTCGGCGTTAAGGGCGGTGTTGGTGCTGTCATTGAGTATAGCGGCGAGGGTGTTAAGACTCTTTCCGTTCCCCAGAGAGCCACTATCACGAATATGGGCGCAGAGCTTGGTGCAACAAGCTCACTCTTCCCCTCCGATGAGGTAACACGTGCGTTCCTTCGCGCAGAGGAAAGAGAAAGCGATTTCGTAGAACTTTATCCCGATGAGGATGCTGTTTACGATGCTGAATATACTATTGACCTCTCAGCTCTTGAGCCTCTTGCGGCTTGTCCTCACAGTCCCGATAACGTAAAGCCTGTCGCTGTGCTTTCGGGAATGAAGATAGACCAGGTATGTATCGGCTCCTGCACAAACTCCTCGATGCTCGATATGCTTACCGTTGCGGCGATGCTTAAGGGCAAGACAGTCCACCCCGACGTCAGCCTTTCTATTTCGCCCGGCTCAAAGCAGGTATATACTATGCTTGCCGAGTGCGGCGCTCTTGCCGACCTTATTGCGGCAGGTGCGAGAATCCTTGAATGTGCTTGCGGTCCTTGTATAGGAATGGGCTTCTCTCCGAAGTCCGCAGGAATCTCACTTCGTACCTTCAACCGTAATTTTGAGGCTCGAAGCGGTACGGCAGACGCAGGCGTTTACCTCGTTTCTCCCGAAACTGCGGCGGCGTCCGCAATTGCAGGCGTTATGACCGACCCGAGAACCTCGGGTGATGCTCTTGATATTAAAATCCCCGAGCACTTTAAGATAAACGATAATCTTATCGAAATGCCCGCTTCTCCCGAGGACGCAAAGGATATTACGGTCGAAAGAGGGCCTAATATAAAGCCTATCCCCGTCGGAAAGGCTCCCGAGGCGGATCTTGACACCACCCTTATCCTTAAAGTGGGCGATAACATCACCACAGACCATATTATGCCTGCAGGAACGAAGATACTGCCTTACCGTTCAAACGTACCGAAGCTCTCCGAATTCTGCTTCACGGTTTGCGATAAGGAATTCCCCGAGAGAGCAAAGAAAATGGGCGGCGGTATAATCGTCGGCGGGTCTAACTACGGTCAGGGCTCTTCCCGTGAGCATGCGGCACTCGTTCCGCTCTATCTCGGCATCAAGGCAGTCGTTGCAAAGAGCTTTGCACGTATCCACGTGGCTAACCTCATCAACTTCGGCATAGTTCCTATGACCTTTGAGAACCCCGAGGACTATGATAAGCTGAAAGAGGGAGCAAAGCTTCGCATCGTAGGCTTTGCAGACGCCGTTGCAGGTTCGGACAAGGTTTTCCTTGAGTGCGAATGCGGCTGCAAGATACCGCTCGTCCTTACACTCACCGAGCGTCAGAGAGCTATCCTCTCTGCCGGCGGTATGCTGAATTACACAAAGAAAAATAGCTGATGGCAGGGAGCGCCTTAGGGACTTTTCGAGAAAAGTCCCTAAGAACCCCAAAAGCTTTAACAGGCTGCCGCTTGGCAACCAAGAATATCACTACGAATATCAGTATTTAGAGTGATTACAAAAAGAAAAAGAGAAAGCGTTTGAAAGTTTTGAGGGTTTTAGGGAACTTTTCCAAAAGTTCCCTAAAGAAACAGAAAGGAAAACATACTATGGAAAACAATTACAACGCACAGCTTGAGGAAGCTTGTGCGAAATTCAGAAAAATACTTGAGGATCAGCTCGTACGAGTTGAGGATATGAAGGCACAGGGAGATTTTGTTGACTATGCGTCGCTTGATACTTTACGCATTGGTGTATGCGGTGGTGACGGAATCGGTCCGATAATCTCTGCCGAGGCACGCAGAGTGCTTGAATTTATGCTTTCCGACCTTGTTGAGAGCGGAAAGGTAGAGTTCGTTGACATAAACGGACTCACAATTGAAAACAGAATTGCTGTCGGCAAGGCTATTCCCGACGACGTTATGGCAGAGCTGAAGTCCTGCCACATAATCCTCAAGGGCCCCACTACCACACCCCAGAAGGGAAGCGGAATGCCTAACATTGAGTCTGCAAACGTTGCTATGCGTAAGGCACTTGACCTCTTTGCAAACATCCGCCCCGTAAAGGTACCCGAGGAGGGAATCAACTGGACTATCTTCCGTGAGAATACCGAGGGCGGTTACGCTGTCGGCTCAAGCGGATTTAACGTAACAGATGACCTCGCCGTTGACTTTGTAGTTACAACAAAGCAGGGCTCTGACAGAATCGCACGTCTTGCATACGATTATGCGAGAAAGAACGGCCTTGACCGTGTTTCTCTCGTAACGAAGGCAAACGTAATCAAGACTACCGACGGTAACTTCCTTGAGGATTGCCACAAGGTAGGTGACCTTTACCCCGAGATCACGACCGACGAGTGGTATGCCGACATCATGACGGCAAAGCTCGTTGATACGAAGCGTCGTCGTGATTTTAAGGTGCTTCTTCTCCCCAATCTTTACGGTGACATTATCTCCGACGAGGCAGCAGAATTCCAGGGCGGTGTAGGTACGGCAGGATGT
>SVUB01000049.1 GCA_015063495.1 Oscillospiraceae bacterium | reverse complement strand
GCAGCAGCAAAAGAAGAGGCGCGACTTCTTACAGAGGAAACACAGAGAGAGCTTGACGAAAAGCGCCGCATCTTTGATGAGAACACAAAGATGGCGCTTGACAGTATTTTTGGAAAGCTTGTGGCCGCAGCATCTGAAAATCGCAAGGAAATAGCCGGCGCATCAAATTATGCACATCAGGTTATAGAAAAGGCATTTTTCGACATCAAGAGCCGCAACGACGGGGTTAACGCAAGACTCAAAAGCTACGAGGAAAGCCTTTGGAAGAGCATAAAATGTGATCTTGCGTCAATAAATGCAACAAGGTCCGATGCAAAGAAATCAACGCAAAAAAAGCTTTCTGCCGAAGCACTAAAAAAATTAAAAAAACAATGATAAAATTAAACACAAGCTCACTTAGAGAGAACCTTAACAATCTTCATGCATTTGATGAGGTTCTTTTGTCGGGATACATATACACAGCCCGAGATGCGGCGCACAATCGTATCGTCGCTCTTATAAAAAACGGGGAAGAGCTCCCGTTTGAGATCCGGGATGCCGTTATATATTACGCAGGTCCTACACCCGAGAAAAACGGACTTGCCGTCGGCTCTTGTGGCCCTACCACGTCATCGAGAATGGACTTTTTCACCCCACTTCTTATAGAAAAAGGACTTGTAGGTATGATAGGCAAAGGGCAGAGAGATCAGCACGTGATCGATGCTATAAAAAAATACGGTTCGGTGTATTTTTGTGCTATCGGCGGGGCGGGTGCTCTCGTTTCAAAATGTGTAAAAAGCTGCGAGGTCATCGCATTCCCCGAGCTTGGATGTGAGTCGGTCAAAAAAATGTATATAGAGGATCTTTCACTTATAGTCGGCGTAGACTCCGAGGGAAAGAGTATATTCAACAGATGAACATTGGTGAAAAGATAAAAAGGCTGCGCACATCAAAGCTGATGACGCAGAAGGAGCTTGCAGGGGATGAAATAACCCGAAATATGCTAAGCCAAATAGAGACAGGGGTATCGGTTCCTTCTCTCGGCACTCTTCTATATCTCGCAGAGCGTCTCGGAGTGCCTGCGGGTTATCTCGTTTCTGACAGTGAAATGAATGAAACGTTTTACAAGAAATATGTAAATTATCTCAACATAGTAAAAGCCTTTAAGAGCGGCGAATGGGCTATATGCCGTGATATGTGTATTAAATGCGGTGCAGACAGTGGAGATAATGAGATAACACTTATGCTCGCAGAAGCTTCTATGCGTCTCGGAATATCTTATTTTAACATTGGAAAGCTTAAGCTTTCGGTGAAAATGTTTGAAGAAGCTCTTGAATATTCTGCTCTCACCGTATTTGATTCCTCGGCTATGCTTACACGGATATCTGCATACTCTGAACTCATGTCACTAGTTTCTCCTACGCTTGTCCTAGATGTGAAAGGCGGAGAAAATATGCTTTGTATGGAGGATATTTGTAAGTATGCAAGAGAGTTCTCCAAGAATTCCGAGGAAAGACTTATCTATTCAGAAAAAGACTGGGAAAACTCCTCGTATTTTTATTCTCTAACAGCAAAGTCGCTTATGGATAGCGGAAATTACCGTGCGGCAATATCTCTTTTCTCTCACGTTTGCGAGGAGGATTCTCTGCCGTCTCCTGTAAAATATCTTGTGCTTGAGGATTTTGAAAAATGCTGCAAGGAAAACGAAGACTACAAGGAAGCTTACGAAATATCACAAGCAAAAATGCAGCTGTTTGAAAAATTGCTGGCAGATACTTAATAAATTAATTAGGGTTGCGCCTTGGCGCAACCCTAAACAAAGTCAATTCGAAAAATCTTCAAAAAGAGAAATGAATCTTGAGCTGTTCTTGACTTCTATTCCGTCTGCGAGTCTGGCTCTGTCAGCTTCAGGGAGAGTTTTTACAGGCGTGTTTATAGTTCCGAGAAGATACTTACGTTCTCCATCGTAAATGCCTATTATTCCATCATATTCAAGAAGAACGACAAAGCAGGTGTTCTCGTCTTCAAGGCGTGTTAATCTCACCTTTATGTCGGACAACTGATTTGATGCACTCGAGCTTAGCCTGTTATATTTTAAGGTGTTATCAAGAGAAAAAGAAATAGCAAACACAGCAAGGAATGCACTGCAGGCAAGCACCGTGCCAAATATAAATTTTTTCATGCCTTATACCCTCTGCTTTTTTGTAAAAAATTATATCATTGCTTTTATTATTACCTGCAATTCATAATATATTCAAAAAATAAGTGTATAATAGCACTGTAATAATTATGTTTTAAGCTTCCGAAAGGAGTGGTTTTCTTGAAAAAAACGAATATAAAAAAGAAAAGAAATAAAGCCCATAGAGTATTGATGTTCATTCTGAACGCTTTTTTGACGGTTATGCTTGTGGGCATTATAACTCTCATAATAGTAGGTAGTGCCTTTGCGATTTACGTAAAGAATAACGTAGATATAAAGGTTGACGAGACAAAATTTGAGCTCAATTCAACTAATACTACTACCAAGCTTTATTATTACGAATATTCGGACAGAGAAAACCGCATAGGTAAGGCCGTTGAGCTTGAAGATGCACGCCTTTACGGTGGCTCTAACAGTATTTTCGTTCCTTATTCGCAGATCCCGAAGGACCTTATTAACGCTTTTGTTGCAATAGAGGACCAGAGATTCTGGGATCACAAGGGCGTCGACTGGTACAGAACTGTCGGTGCCGGACTTAACTTTATTCTTGCTTTTCAGGATGAATTCGGTGCATCGACTATAACTCAACAGCTTATCAAGAACGTCACGGGAGAGGACGATTACAAGATACAGAGAAAGATACAGGAGATATTCTGGGCACTTGACCTTGAGAGTAAGAAATCAAAAGAAGATATTTTGACTCTTTATCTTAACGTTATCAACCTTTCTCAGAACTGCTACGGTGTACAGGCGGCCGCAAACACCTACTTCGGCAAGGACGTAAGCGAGCTTACTCTTCTTGAATGTGCCTGCATCGCCGCAATAACTAACAATCCTTCCTATTATAATCCTATCAGATTCCCCGAGCATAATAAGGAACGCAGACAGACTATCATATGGCAAATGTATAAGCAGGAAATGATAAGCGAAGATGAGATGAATGCGATCTACGACCTTGAGCCGGAGTTTAATCTCAAAAGCGGAGATTCCTCTAGTAACGCAATAAATTCCTGGTATACGGATATGGTTATAAATGACGTCGTTGATGACCTTATCGAGCTTGGATATACCTCACAGGCGGCAAATCTTCTCGTTTACTCGGGCGGTCTTAATATATACACCTGTATGGATCCTAAAGTACAGGACGTCCTTGACGAGGTGTATGCAAGTGAGGAATATTTCCCCGAACACACGAGCGGAATGCCCGCACAGTCCTCTATGATAATTATTGACCCCTATACGGGTGATATTTTAGGCGTGGCAGGCGGAAAAGGCGAAAAGAAGGGTAACAGAATACAGAATTTTGCGACTGATACCGTAAGACCTGCCGGCTCGTCCATAAAACCCGTTTCGGTCTATGCCCCGGCTCTCGAAAGCGGACTTATAACCTATTCGAGCGTTTATGACGACACTCCGGTTAACTACGGTACAAATAATACCACACCGTGGCCTCATAACCTGCCTGACGTTTACGGTGGTCTCACGAATATTAACAGCGCAATAGAACGATCTGTAAACACCGTGGCTGTTAAGGTGCTCCAAGACCTTACACCGAGCGCATCCTTTGAATTCTGCCGTGATAAGCTTGGTATGGAAAGCCTTATTGAGATCCTCGAGCTCTCAAACGGAACCCGTCTTACCGATATTGACTATGCAGCACTTGCTCTCGGTCAGCAAAACTACGGTGTCACCGTAAGAGAGATAACCGCCGCTTATACCGCATTTGCAAACGACGGTGTTTTCAATTCCGCACACTCTTATCTTAAGGTCACCACAGCTGATGGGGAAGTGCTTCTCTCGAACGAAGACCCCGGCAACATCGTTATGAGTGAAGAAAACGCAGCGATAATGACGAAAATGCTTTCAAACGTCGTAAGCAATGGTACTGCGAAATCTATTTCTCTTAAAAAGACTGTAAACTGTGCAGGTAAAACGGGTACAACAAGCAACGACTACGACCGCTGGTTTATAGGATATACTCCTTATTTCATCGGCGGTGTATGGTACGGATATGAGTATCCAAAATCTCTTTCCACGCTCAAATCCAACCCTTGTGTTTCTATCTGGGATACCGTTATGACCAAGCTTCATCAGAGCTATATAGATGATGCCGCAAACGGCGGTGCAGCTCTTAGAACGTTTGGAACTCCGAGTAACGTCATAAAAGCAACCTATTGTAAAGATTCGGGACTTCTTATGACTGATGCGTGCAGAGCAGACCCGAGAGGAAACCGTGCCGAAACCGGGTATTTTGTGGCAGGAACGCAGCCAAATTCCTACTGTACAACACACGTTATGGTGAACTATGATACAGCCACAGGATGTATTGCAAGCTCAAGATGTCCCTACGAAAACATTAAACGCATAGGTCTTATCGAGGTTACTGACAGAAGCTTCCCGATTCAGATGACTATAACCGATGCACAGTACGTTTACAGAGATCTTCCCCCGACAACAGAGCCCGGCGGATGGTGGGGCGAACCCTTCTTTATCCATACTATTCCAAATGGAACCTACGTCGGAATATCAAGTGCAGAAGCACAATATAATCAGTTCTGCTGGCATCATTTCAATTTTGATGCATTCCATCGTGGACAACTCACCGTAACAGGTATAAGAGCTTACAACTGATAATAAAAAATAAAATCACCTCATATATTCTATGGGGTGATTTTTTATGAGATCAAAAAGAAACAAACTGTTAGCATCTTGTTGCAAATTAAAGACAGACGGCAAAACAGTTATAGCAGGTACGGTAAGTGTCCTTATTGCGGGACTTCTTTCTCGATTTTTATCAGGAAGTCCCATATATATTTTAAGATTTACAGGACTTTGGCATAAAGTCCCACCGCTTTGGTTCTTCAGTTTAATCTGGACCTTGTGGTACATTCTGCTCGGATTTTGCTTTGGATTTATACTCGGAAGCCGTCCGATAGGGAAGGATGTATTCAAATATAAAGGAAGTCTATGGTTTGTCATCATGATGATATTCAATATCGTCTGGTATCCGCTGTTTTTTAAGGCAGGTGCATTCTTTCTCGCTCTTGTTGACGCAGGGCTGATAATATTTTTCGCTTTGCTTACCGCTTTTGAATATTATAAGATACATAAAATCGTAGGATGCCTTATCTTTATACATATTTTTTGGCTGGTTTGGTGTTTAGGCATAAATTTGAGGGTGTTTTTTAGTATTTAATAATAAAATGAGAATATTTTCAAAACAACTTGACAAATGAATATTTATGCTGTATAATCTTACATGCACTGAAATTTTATTTTTCACTAATGGAGGAAATTGAAATGAAATTCACAAAGATTTTAGCTCTTGTTCTTGCAATGCTTATGCTCTTCGCCCTTGTTTCTTGCGGAGACACAAACGCAGACGCAAAAGACACAGACAACAAAGCAGCTGATACAGCAAACGACACAGTAGCAGACACGGCCGACGACGTTGCAGACGCTGATAACGTTCTCGTTATGGCTACAAACGCATTCTTCCCGCCCTATGAGTTCTATGAGGGCGAAACCATCGTAGGTATCGATGCTGAGATCGCAGCAAAGATCGCTGAAAAGCTCGGTATGACACTTAAGATCGAGGATATGGAGTTCAACTCCATTACAACAGCTGTTCAGGAAGGCTCTGTTGACTTCGGTATGGCAGGTATGACAATCACAGAGGACAGACTTCTTGAGGTTGACTTCTCCATAAGCTACGCAAACGGTGTTCAGGTCATTATAGTTAAGGAAGATTCTCCCATCACTTGCGTTGACGATCTCTACGCAGAGGGCGCTTCCTACAAGGTAGGAGTTCAGCTCGGTACAACAGGTGATACATATTCTACCGATGATTTCGGCGCTGATAACGTTACTCAGTACGCTACCGGTAACGAGGCAGTTCTTGCGCTCGCAGGCGGTGACGTTGATTGCGTAATTATTGACAACGAGCCTGCAAAGGCATACGTTGCAGCAAATGCAGGACTTAAGATCCTTGAAACAACATATGCAGACGAGGACTATGCTATCTGTGTACAGAAGGGCAATACAGAGCTTCTTCAGAAGATCGATGCCGCTATTCTAGAACTTACAGAGGACGGCACAATCGACTCTATAGTAAGCCAGTACATCGGCGAATAATTTGCCAATATAACACAGTGCGGCAAGAAAGGAATGATTGATATCATTCCTTTTTGCTGTGTAACGGAGAATTTAATGAAGGATATAAAGAAAAACAAGTCCGGCGCTGCATGGCTCAAATATTTGATTTTTGCGATGGTCATAGTGGTAGTTTTGGTGGCTGTCATAGCAATCGACAGAGCAAGCATAGCACAGGAGAGGGAGCTCGGCTTATCCGAGGCACAGGAGCTCATTGACAATACTCTTGACTCTCTTCCCAAAGTAGCTACCATCATTTCCGGAGGAGCTAACGTTGAGGTTAAGGCAATAGAAAAGGGCAACAATAGAGAATTTATTCTAAGTTGTACATATGAGACCAAAAATATCGGAAAAATAATCGAGGAGAATAAGACACGACTTTTTGAGGAAGTGTATTCTTACTATCTCGAAAGAGAGAGTAACGGCTCTAAAACAAGCGGCACGAATGTAAGAACCAAGGTCGCTTCCCCCATAATAAAAGAAGCTTATGCATCGGCAGAGATTATTCGCGGCGAGCTTGATATCTATGCTTATCAGTTAAATGACGGCGCAATGACTCTTTACCTCTCTGATGAGACGGTAAATACCGTCTACGGTGGAGTTATTGATGCTCTGAGACTTGTAAATTCAACAACAGAGATAGTTTACAATAACGAAATAATCAACATCGAAAAGTTAAATACTCTACGCACTGGTATTTCTGACTGCTTTGATCTTACAAACTATGATCCCTCGCTTCCTAATACAGGCACAAAGCTTATGAACTGGTGGGCAGATACCACAGATGAGTTTTACCGCAATTTTATAGCAAAAGATAACTGGAAGCACCTTGCAAAAGGTCTTCTCACAACGCTTGAGATAACCTTCTTTGCGCTCCTTATCGGTATCGTCATCGGTTTCTTGGTTGCAATAATCCGCGTAACGTACGCAAAGAACGGCAAAATGAAGATAGCGAATGCTATCTGTCAAACATACGTTGCTATAATCAGAGGAACTCCTGTAATGGTACAGCTTCTGATAATATACTTCGTTATGCTTTTGCCTATAGGAGTTGAAAAATTCCCGGCGGCGGTGCTTTGCTTCGGTCTTAACTCGGGAGCATACGTTTCCGAAATCGTCAGAGGCGGTATCATGTCGGTAGACGGCGGGCAGACAGAAGCAGGACGCAGTCTTGGATTTACATACTCACAGACAATGATACATATCGTTATTCCTCAGGCTTTTAAGGCTGTTCTTCCCGCACTTGCTAATGAGTTTATAACTCTTCTCAAGGAATCTTCTGTCGCATTCTACATCGGTGTTGCCGATCTTACAAAGGGCGGTATCACCATCCGTTCGATAACGTACAGTAATTTTATGCCACTTATTGCCGTTGCACTTATATATCTTGTAGTAGTGCTGGGGCTCACGTATCTTGTAAGTCTGCTGGAAAAGAGGTTGCAAAAAGGTGATAGATAAAAACGTAAATCTTATAGAAGTAAAAAAACTCACCAAAGCCTTTGGATCTCTGGTAGTTCTTGAGGATATTGACCTTGATATCCATAAGGGCGAGGTTGTGTGTATAATCGGGCCCTCGGGCGGAGGAAAATCTACACTTTTGCGTTGTCTCAACCTCCTTGAAGAGCCGACCGACGGTCAGATTTTTTTCGACGGTATTGATATTACCGACAAAAAGACCAATATCAATAAGCTCCGTCAGAAGATAGGTATGGTTTTTCAGCAGTTTAATCTTTTTCCGCATATGTCGGTTATGAAAAACATAACAATCGCTCCTATGAAGCTTCTTGGAATGGGCAAGGATGAAGCAGAAGAAAAAGCAAAAGAGCTTTTGGACAGAGTAGGACTTTTGGATAAAGCAAATTCCTACCCTAATCAGCTTTCGGGCGGACAAAAACAGAGAATAGCGATCGTCAGAGCCCTTATGATGAGACCCGAAGTCATGCTGTTTGACGAGCCTACGTCAGCACTTGACCCCGAAATGGTCGGAGAAGTTCTTGAGGTTATGAAATCCCTGGCAAAAGAGGGAATGACCATGGCTGTTGTAACGCACGAAATGGGGTTTGCCCGTGAGGTAGCGGACAGAATACTTTTCGTATGCGATAAAGGCATCGCAGAACAGGGAACACCCGAAGAAATATTCGGTAATCCCCAAAATCCGAGAACAAAGCAATTTTTACAGAGCGTTTTGTAATTTTTTGGAGGTTAAAAATGGAAAATAACGTTATTATAATAGGTGCAGGTCCTGCCGGTATATTCACTGCGCTTGAAATGCTTAAAAACGGAAGTAAAAAGAAAATAACGATTATAGAGAAAGGGCTCGCTATAGAAAATCGCAGATGTCCCAAAAAACAAACAAAGCAGTGCGTAAACTGCAAGCCTCATTGCCATATTACAACAGGTTTTTCCGGTGCCGGAGCTTTTTCTGATGGAAAACTCTCTCTCAGCTATGAGGTAGGAGGTGACCTTCCTACTCTTATTGGCGAAAATCTTGCACAGGAGACTATAGACTATACCGACAAGATCTATCTCGAGTTCGGTGCTGATACTCATGTTGAGGGACTTGAAGCTTCGAATGAAGTCAAGGAGATAAGAAAAAATGCTATAAAAGCAGGTCTTAAGCTCGTTGACTGTCCTATACGACATCTCGGAACAGAAAAAGCGCAAGATATCTATTATTCGATAGAGCAATATCTTATAAATAACGGTGTAGAAATGCTCTTTGGATGTGAGTGCGTAGACCTCATACTTGAGGATGACGTTTGTCACGGAGTTACTCTTAATCAAAAGGGCAAGACCTTTGAGATGAGAGCCGAGCACGTAGTAGTTGCCACAGGAAGACGAGGTGCAGACTGGCTCGAAAAGCTTTGTGCCGAGCACAATATCGCCCATGCACCCGGAACCGTTGACATCGGTGTCAGAGTTGAGGTCAGAAACGAGATCATGGAGAAGGTAAATAAAGTTCTCTATGAAGCAAAGCTTGTAGGCTATCCTCATCCCTTCAAAAATAAGGTAAGAACATTCTGTCAGAACCCCGGCGGATTTGTAAGCCAGGAAAACTATGATAACGACCTTGCGGTAGTAAACGGCCATTCATATAAAGAGCTGAAATCTAATAACACCAATTTTGCTATACTTGTCTCACACAACTTCAGCACTCCTTTCAATCAGCCTATAGAGTATGCTCAGAAGGTCGGAGAGCTTACGAATATGCTCGGAGCAGGACATATTATGGTTCAGCGCTTTGGAGATATTCTTGACGGTAAGAGAACCTGGCAGAAGGAGCTTTCACAGTCAAATCTCCGTCCCTCTCTCCCTGATGCGGTGGCAGGTGATATAACTGCAGCTATGCCTTACAGAGCAATGACAAACATCATCAATTTTATTCAGGCTATGGATACCGTAGTTCCCGGTGTTGCCTCGACCGAAACTCTCCTTTACTCTCCGGAGCTTAAATTCTACAGCAACAGAATAAAGATGGATGAGGATTTTAATACCAATATAAAGGGACTCCACTGTCTCGGTGACTCCAGCGGATGGACAAGAGGTCTTATGATGGCATCCGTTATGGGTGTCCTCATGGGAAGAAAGCTTATCTGAATGAAAAGGAAGCTCTTAAGAGCTTCCTTTTTCTTAAATTATTCGATTTTCCTTGACTTATTGGGGATTTTGTTTTATAATGTATTATCATACTAAAGCATTTTACCGAAAGGACTTACATAAATGAGAATCGTAGTAAAGGTCGGAACGTCCACGCTTGCACATGCAACCGGACATCTGAATATAAGAAGAGTCGAGAAGCTTTGCAGAGTTCTCAGTGATCTAAAAAATAACGGTCACGAGGTAATACTCGTCTCCTCCGGTGCTATCGGAATGGGTGTAGGAAAGCTTTCGCTCAAGGAACGCCCCTCGGATATTCCTACAAAGCAGGCCGCTGCCGCAGTAGGGCAGTGTGAGCTTATGTACACCTATGATAAGCTCTTCCAGGAATATAATCATACCGTAGCACAGATACTTCTCACAGGCTCAGACCTTAGTCACGAGGACCGTTATCATAATTTCCAGAATACTATGCGTCGTCTCCTCGAGCTTGGCGTTCTTCCTATTATAAACGAGAACGATACAATAGCAACGGATGAGATCAAGGTCGGCGACAATGACACTCTTTCCGCAATAGTTGCTGTCAGCATAGGCGCAAAGGTGCTGGTTCTTCTTTCGGATATCGACGGCCTTTATACCGCAGACCCTCATAAAGATGAAAATGCAACACTTATAAAGGAAGTTAAAGAGCTTACACCCGATATTCTCTCACTTGCAGGTGATGAAGGCTCATCTCTCGGCACGGGAGGTATGAAAACAAAGCTTCATGCAGCACAGATATGTATGGAGTCAGGATGTGAGATGGTAATATTAAACGGAGAAAATCCCTCTCTGCTATATGACCTTTTTGACGGTAAAGAGGTAGGCACAAAATTTTCTCCGAAAGGATTTTGATATGACAACTACTGAAATTTTGCAGAAGGCAAAAGCCTCTGCGCCCTCTCTTGCGATGCTTGATAGCGATAAGAAGAATAAAGCGCTTCTCGCCATGGCAAAGGCAATTGAAGATAGTTCTGATAAGATACTTGCTG
>SVUB01000048.1 GCA_015063495.1 Oscillospiraceae bacterium | reverse complement strand
ATGTATTCGACGATTATAGATGAAGAGACCTACTGTGTTAAGCCTATGAACTGTCCCGGCGGAGTTATGGTATACCGCAGTGACCTTCACTCTTACAGAGATCTTCCCATAAGAGCAGGTGAGCTTGGTCTCGTTCACCGTCACGAGCTTAAGGGCGCTCTTCACGGACTTTTCCGTGTTCGCTGCTTTACTCAGGACGATGCTCATATCTTTATGCGCCGTGATCAGATAACTGACGAGATAGTAAACGTAGTTCACCTTATAAATGAGGTTTACGAAAAGTTCGGATTCAAGTATAGCGTTGAGCTTTCTACCCGTCCCGAGGACAGCATGGGAAGTGACGAGGATTGGGAAGCAGCAACAAACGGTCTTAAGAACGCTCTTGAAAAGCTAGGTCTTCCCTATACTATAAACGAGGGTGACGGTGCGTTCTACGGACCGAAGATAGACTTTCACCTCGAGGACTCTATCGGCAGAACATGGCAGTGCGGAACTATCCAGCTCGACTTCCAGATGCCTATCAACTTCGAGCTTGAATATACCGATGACAAGGGCGAAAAACAGCGTCCTATAATGATACACAGAGTTTGCTTCGGCTCTATCGAGCGCTTTATCGGCGTTCTCACAGAGCATTTTGCAGGTAAGTTCCCCACATGGCTTGCTCCTGTTCAGGCAAAGGTGCTTCTCGTTTCCGAAAAGTGCGCTGAATACGGTGAAAAGGTCTATGCGGCTTTACGCGATGCAAAGGTACGCTGTGAGCTTGACAACCGCAACGAAAAGATCGGTTATATGATCCGTGAGGCTCAGGTCGTTGACAGAGTTCCTTATATGGTCATTATAGGTCAGAAGGAAGCTGAGGAAGGCAACGTTTCCGTCAGAAACCGTGATACGGGCGCTACCGAAACGATGACACTTGAGGCATTCCTTGAGAAGATCACAACAGAAATAAAGGAAAGAGCTTAATTATTTTGAATACCCCCGTTTTTTATCGGGGGTATTCGTTATTTCTATTGAATTTTTTTAAGATGTATGTTATAATTAAGTAATACTTTTGGGGGAGGTCGCTATGGATAACGGAATCGGGAATAACAAAATAAAGATAGCGGCCGTTGTAGGCCCTACGGCGAGTGGCAAGACCGCTCTCTCAATAGAGCTTGCGAAACGATTTGACGGTGAGATAATCTCCTGTGATTCCATGCAGATATACAAGGGTATGGATATCGGTACAGCAAAGCCCACGGAAGAGGAAAAATGCGGTATCCCTCATCATATGATAGACGTATGCGACCCACTTGACATTTTCAATTGTTCAGACTATGCCGAAATGGCGGAAAAATGCATTTATGATGTCATCTCAAGAGGAAAGCTACCTATCTTCTGCGGTGGAACAGGACTTTATCTTGACAGCGTTCTGCGAGGAGTAAGAAACGACGGTGCAGAAAAGGATGATGATTTCAGAAATGAAATGCTTGCCTTTTATAATGAAAATGGAGCAGAAGCACTGCACGCAAAGCTCAGGCAGATAGATCCCGAATCGGCGGAGTCAATTCACCCCAACAACGTAAAACGGGTTATAAGGGCGCTTGAAGTCTATCACACCACGGGAAAGACGAAAACACAGCTTGATGCCGAGTCACTTGTCGGAGGTGCAAAATTTGATGCGCTCGTTGTAGGTCTTGACTACGGTAACAGAGATATTCTCTACTCAAGAACGGACAAACGTGTGGATATAATGATGGCAGACGGACTTCTCGATGAGGTAAAAAGACTTTATGAGGGCGGCAAACTCCCCTACGATAGCACTGCAGGTCAGGCAATAGGCTATAAAGAGCTTATAAAATATTTTGAAGGCGGTATATCTCTTGAAGAAGCGGTCGAATTGATAAAGCTTGGAACAAGACACTATGCAAAAAGGCAGATGACATGGTTTACCGCAAAAAATTACGTTAATTGGATAACCGTATGCTCAAAAGAAGATACTTGTCTAACAAAAACATTTGAAGAGATTGTAAATAATGCTTCTGAGCTCTTTAATAAATTCGGGTTTTATGGTACAATAAATAAAAGATAGTAAAAAGGAACGGCAAGTATGGATACAAAATATCTGAAAAAGGTCGGACTGTATATTTTATCCGTTATTTTGGCGTTGGCTCTCATTTTTTACATAGTTTATCACCTGATGGACGGATTCACCACCGATATCTCGACAATAAGCGCAGAGATATCAACGAGAAAATCGGTGATAGCTGCCGACGGATATATATTCAGAGACGAGCATTACGTTTACTCGTCATACGGCGGAGCTATAAATTATGCAGTTTCCAGCGGAGAAAAGGTCGGTATAAATCAAGCCCTTGCAGATACGTTCTCCGATGCTTCGGGTTATGCGATCAGCTCCGAAATAGACGAATTAGAGAAAAAAATAACGATTCTCGAAGAGAGCACCGTGCCTCCCGGATCGGCAAATACGGATACACATTCGGTAGATAAGAACATATCGTCCTTTTATCGTATGATACTTTCAAACGTCGCACAAGGCAAATTCAGCCACGCTATACGCACGACTGACAGCCTTCTTATTCAGATGAACCGCAGGCAAATGATCACAGGAGAGGCGGAGGGTTATTCCGCACTCCGCAATTCACTTGAAGCACGTAAGAATTCTCTTTCTGCCAAGCTCACCGGACTTTCTGAAACTGTTTTCTCAGATAAAAGCGGGTACTTCTTTACCGGCGTCGACGGATATGAAAATATATTAAACACAGAAGCGCTTTCTTCCATGTCGGTCAGCTCTTTCTATGAGCTTATATCGAGAGCACCGCAAAACGTGTCAGCAGAGAGCGGCAAAGCAGTTATCGGAAAGTTAACCGAAAGCTACGTTTGGTATATTTCCCTGCCCATTACTTCAAAGCAGGCAGAAGAACTTCGGGTCGGAAATACATATACGGCAGTATTTCCGTATAACTATGACACAGAGCTTACACTTACACTTGACAGGGTGCTTACCGAATTCCCCGGCACACGTGCAGTTGCAGTCTTCTCCTGCGGAGAGATGCCTGAGGATTTTGTGTATCTGCGCTCACAGGCAGTCGAGATCGTGATCTCTGAATCAAACGGATTCAGAGTTCCGAAATCAGCCGTGAGACTGATAGACGGAGAAAAAGGAGTTTATACACTTTACGGAAGCACGGTCATTTTCAAAAGGATAAACATTCTTCTTGATATGGACGGATATTATATGGTTTCGCTTGACGATCCCCTATCCTTACAGGAAGATACCGAAAAGCCAAAATATTCATATCTTAAGCTCTACGACAGAATAATCGTCTCGGGTAAAGACCTTGAGCACGGTATGGTATTCTATTGATTGGAGAGACATAATGTCATTCGAATATATAGACAGAAACACTAAAGCTATCAGAGAAAGGATAGCAGCGGCGCAAAACAGTTCCCCATATGACCGGGAAGTTTCAATAGTTGCCGCTGTAAAATACTGTGAACCCGGTGAACTTAAATATCTTACAGAGTATGCCGGGATAACAGAAATAGGTGAAAACAGGGTTCAGCAGCTTCTTGATCACTATGAATATATCGACCGCGAAAAGGTAAAAATCCATTTTATCGGCTCACTTCAGACAAACAAAGTCAAATACATAATCGATAAAGTCTGTATGATACACTCCCTTGATAGCATAAAGCTTGCAACAGAGATAGACAAGCAAGCAAAAAAACACGGAATAGTTATGGATGTACTCGCTGAAATAAACTGTGGCCGTGAGGAAAATAAGGGTGGTATCATGCCCGAGGACGTCGAAAGCTTCTGCCGCGAAATAATGAGCTTTTCGTCGATAAATTTACGCGGATTTATGACAATGGCACCAAAATGTGAAGAAAAATCGGATTATTTAAAATATTTTGATGAAACTTATAAACTTTTTCTTGACATTTGGCGAAAAATCGTTCATAATAATATAGAGCCTGTCGTTTCGATGGGAATGAGCGAAAGTTTTGAGGAAGCTATCCTCTGCGGCTCAAATATCGTGCGAATAGGCCGAGGCTTTTTTGAAAAATAATAAAAACATAAATTGGAGGATTCAACAATGGGAATGTTGGACAAATTCAAGAGAAACAATCAGGCAAATGACGTTTATGCAGACAACTATGACGACTACTACGGAGATTTCGACGGCGGCTATGATGAAGCACCCGTAGAAGAGCCCGTAGCTCCTCAGAGTGCTCCTCAGACGAGCTTTAACTACGCTCCCCCTCAGCCTTCTGCTCCTATTGGTGGCGGAATGTCTATCAACGGTGCCGCTATCGAGCTTAAGGTCGTTAAGCCTACTGAGTTCAAAGACGGTCCCTCTATCGCAGAGCATCTTCTTAACAAGCGCACTGTAGTACTTAACCTTGAGGATGCTGATAAGGATACCTCCAGAAGACTTATAGACTTCCTCTTTGGTGTTGCTTATTCTATCGGTGGCGAGATAAAGAAGGTTGCTAATAATGCCTACGTTATCACTCCTCAGAACGTTGCTATCAGCAATGACAAAGCACAGGCTGAAGAACCCGAACAGGCTCAGCCCTTTGATAACGTTCAGAACGGCTTTTTTGGCTTTTAATTAATCAACAATATCCGAACAATTTGCGCCGCATTTTATGGGGTGCAAATTGTTGTATAGTGATAACGGCAGTCTGAACTTGTTTCTTGTCGGCTGTCGTTATCAATTTTAGGAGGAAAATTTGGATACAGTTTCTTTCGTTGTGAGCACCGTCTGCTTCTATCTGCTTGAGTTTCTGCAACTATCTATGCTATTACGCGCTGTGCTTTCGTGGCTACCCCTCAGCGATGATAATAAATTAGAAGCATTTGTTTACAGCATAACCGAGCCTATAATATATCCGATAAGGGCTCTTTTCGATAAATTTGAAGGACTGCGTAATTTTCCCCTTGATATTCCCTTTTTTGTTGCATTTATAATTCTTTCTACTCTGTCCACAATTCTATCTCACTATGGATGAAGCAAGAAAAAAACTTCTCTCAGCAAGAATATCCGACCTTATATTGGAGGCCGAAAGAGGATACGTTACATGTACCACCTTTCTTGATATGGCGGAGGTATTCTTCTTAAAGGAATACGTTAAGCGTACGTCTATACGCGGACGTGTGCTTTTGTTTGGCGGATATGAGGACGCAGAACGAAAATGTGCCTTCTTTCTACCGGAGTATTACGAGGCACTGCTCCCGGATACCTCTGACATCAAAAATGCATTTGATATGCTACAGGAGGATATTTCATCTGAAATAAAAGCTCTTAAAATAAC
Organism: Oscillospiraceae bacterium; assembly: GCA_015063495.1. Lineage (GTDB taxonomy): Bacteria > Bacillota > Clostridia > Oscillospirales > CAG-272 > SIG710. The sequence continues at coordinate 5,651 of SVUB01000048.1, read as the reverse complement.
AGGGAGCGGATATAGGACTCTTACTCACCGGGATTATCTTGGGGCCTTGCTCCATCTTGGCATCGACAGAAGCGCTCTTGGCGACATCTGCGTTCTTGATAATAGCAGTGCGATGATTTTTGCAACGCCTGCTGTTGCAGAGTTGATCCTTGGCGGGTGTGAGAAGATTGGTTCGGATAAAGTAAAAATAGACTCCCTTCCCCTTTCTCTTAATTTCAGGTTTGAGAGAAAGACAAAGGATATGTCCGATACGGTAGCTTCTGACAGGCTTGACTGCGTGGTTGCTTCTCTTGCAAATCTCAGCCGTGAGAAGGCAAAGGAGCTTATACTCTCATCGCTTGTGGAGTGTAACTACAGTATTATAAATCGAACCGACCTCAGAGTCCAGAATGGCGACACCGTCTCTGTTCGCGGAGTGGGTAAATTCATTATAGTAGATATTACCGATGAAACTAAAAAAGGACGCCTCAGGCTGTCCGCAAAAAAGTATATATGATACGGAGGGGTGAAAATGAGCGTTTCGGAAAATTTTGACCGAAAATTCAACAAATGTATGCGCGGCTACAACCCCGACGAGGTCGATGCGGCAGTTGACGCACTCCTACGCTACTGCGACGAGCTCGAGGACGCTAACCGTGAATTTGAAATTGCAAATAACGATCTTATAGACGATAAAACAAGCCTTCAGGCAAAAGTAAATGCACTAATCGAGGAAAAAGATGCTCTTGAGAAGAAGATAAGTGAGCTTTCCGAGAATATGGCTCGTATAGAAGAAACGTATAACGGATACAGACAGAAATTCGGAGAGGCTAAGGATCTTGTGACAAACGCAAAATCCTCCGCATCCGAAATTCTTGCAAGAGCAAAAGCAAAGGCAGAGATCATTGCCGAGGAAACTGAAAAAAAGCGTTCTGAGGCACTCTCCGAGCTTGATATTGAAATTGAAAAGCGAAGGCTCCTCATAGAGAAGCTTGATATAAGCTATAACGAATTCAGTCAAGCGCTAAAGGAAGAGCTCTCTGCAATGATAGGCAGAGTTGAAAGCTTTGCCACGGTACCGATCCTCCCCGATGGACTTCCAAAGGAAAGGCCGGAGATACACATACATACCGAAATATCCCCCGAACTCGAAGAGATAAATACCGAGAAGCCCGAGGTATTACCCGATGAAGAAGCCGTTCAGACAGAAATAGCAGAGGAAATCGAGCCACAGGCGGAACCTGTATCGGAAGAACCAAAGGAAGAAATAATAATCTCAGTAGAGGAAGAAATATCCCCTCTCGGACCTGTATGGCGTGAGGTTAAAACCACAGCAACTGCATCAAGGGTTTCTGAAATGAAGAATTCTCTCGATGCAATCGGCCGCAAGGTTTCGGAAAAGAAATCAACACCACATATATGAATTTAAGGAGACCTTAAGTTATGTCAAAGGACTACACAAGTACACTCAATCTACCCGTAACAAGCTTTTCTATGAGAGCTAATCTGCCTCAGAGAGAGCCTGATACCATCAATTATTGGGAAAGCATCGACCTTTATAACAAGATGCTCGAGCAAAACAAGGGCAATAATCTCTTTGTGCTTCACGACGGCCCTCCCTTCTCTAACGGAAACATCCATATGGGAACGGCAATGAACAAGATACTCAAGGACTTTATAAACAAGTCTAAGCATATGATGGGTTACAGTGTTCCCTTCACTCCCGGCTGGGATAACCACGGTATGCCTATCGAGAGTGCTATTATAAAGAAGAATAAGATCGACCGCAAGAAGATGTCTATTCCCGAATTCAGAAGCGCTTGCCACGAGTTTGCACAGAATTTCGTTGACATCCAGATGGGTCAGTTCAAGCGCCTTGGCGTTACTGCTGATTGGGAAAAGCCTTATCTCACTATGGCTCCTTCCTTTGAAGCACGAGAAGTTAAGGTGTTTGGTGAGATGTTCAAGAAGGGTTATATCTATAAGGGCCTTAAGCCTGTTTATTGGTGTAACCACTGCGAAACCGCACTCGCTGAGGCCGAGATTGAATATAAGGATATCTCCTGCACTTCTATTTACGTAAAATTCAAGGTTAAGGATGATATGGGCAAGATAGCCGACGTTTGCGACCTTGATAAGACATATTTTATTATCTGGACAACGACGACATGGACACTCCCCGGAAACCTTGCTATCGCCCTTCATCCCGATGAGGAATACTCGGTAGTTAAGGCGTCTGACGGAAACTTCTATATCGTTGCATCCGCACTTTCAAACAAGACTATGAAGGTGGGCGGTATTGAAGAATTCGAGCTTGTCAAGACAATGCGTGGACGTGATTTTGAGTTTATGAAGGCTTCTCATCCTTTCATTGACCGCGAGAGCGTTATTGTAAACGCCGATTACGTTACTATGGACAGCGGTACGGGTTGTGTTCACACAGCTCCCGGATTTGGTGCTGACGACTACGTTACCTGCCGTCGCTACAATATGGATATTATCGTTCCTGTTGATGACAGAGGTTATCAGACAGAGGACGCAGGCAAGTTCGCAGGTATGTACTACGAGGAGTCTAACAAGGCTATTCTCGATGATATGAAGGAAAGCGGCGCACTCTTCGCTTCCGAGGAGATCATGCACCAGTATCCTCACTGCTGGAGATGTAAGCATCCTATCATCTTCCGTGCAACACCTCAGTGGTTCTGCTCGGTTGACGCATTCAAGGATGAGGCCGCAAAGGCTTGCGAGGACGTTGAATGGCTCCCTGCTTGGGGTGGAGACAGAATGGTCTCTATGATAAAAGAAAGAGCTGACTGGTGTATCTCAAGACAGAGACACTGGGGTCTTCCTATTCCCGTTTTCTATTGTGAAGACTGCAAGAAGCCTGTTTGCACAGATGAAACTATCGAAGCCGTATCCGCACTCTTTGGTGCAGAAGGCTCTAATGCTTGGTATATAAAGGACGTAAAGGACATTCTTCCTAACGGCTTCAAGTGTCCTCACTGCGGCGGAACTCATTTCTTTAAGGAGACTGACACACTTGACGGTTGGTTCGACTCCGGCTCAACTCACTTTGCAGTAATCGAAAACAACGATGAGCAGAAGTGGCCTGCTGATATGTATCTTGAGGGTGCTGACCAGTACAGAGGTTGGTTCCAGTCCTCACTTCTCACTGCTGTTGGTGCAAAGGGCGAGGGTGCTCCCTTTAAGACCGTTCTTACTCACGGTTGGGTAGTTGATGGAGAGGGCAAGGCAATGCACAAGTCTCTCGGTAACTCTATCGCTCCTGAAGAAGTTATTACAAAGTACGGCGCCGATCTTGTCCGTCTCTGGGTTGCTTCAAGCGATTACAGAGTTGACGTAAGAGTTTCCGATCCTATATTTAAGCAACTCTCCGAGGCTTACAGAAAGATCCGTAACACTTCACGTATCATAATGGCAAACCTCGGTGATCCCGCAGATGACTTCAACCCCAATAAGGATATGGTAAGCCTTGATAAGCTTTATGAGATCGATAAATGGGCTCTCACCGAGCTTAACAATCTCGTCAAGGTATGCCGCAAGGCTTATAACGACTTTGAATTCCACGTGGTATATCACGAGGTATGCAACTTCTGCACTATCACACTCTCAAAGCTCTATATTGATATAACTAAGGACCGTGTTTACGTTGAAAAGAAGGACAGCGAGGGACGCAGAGCGGCACAGACTGCTATGTTCATCATCCTTGATGCTATGACAAAGCTTATCGCTCCTATGCTCAGCTTCACGGCAGAGGAAATCTGGAAGGCTATGCCTCATCTTGACAACGAGAGAAAAGAAAGCGTATTCCTCAACCTTATGCCCGATTATGAGACAGCTTATGAATTCGGTGACGTTGAAGCACGCTGGAACAAGCTCTTCTCTCTGCGTGACGATATAATGAAAGCTCTTGAGGAAGCTCGTGCTTCTAAGCTTATCGGTAAGTCTCTTGATGCAAAGGTTACTGTATACGCAAAGGATGCGGACACTTATAAGACCTTTACAGATTTTGCAGACGAGCTTAAGACCGTATTCATCGTTTCTGCAGTTGAAATTGTAAACGCAGACGCTCCGGCAGATGCATTTACCGATACGGAATCCGGAATCGGAGTTATGGTTGAGCAGGCAAGCGGACACAAGTGCGACCGCTGCTGGGCTTATTCCGAGGAAGGCACAGAAACAGAAGACGGATTTATCTGCGATCGTTGCAAAAAGATAATCGACTCTCTCTGATATTAAAGCATCTGATAAATTTGCGATGCGAGATCTTCGATACTTGTATCGATGGTCTCGCATCTTTTTTGGAGATTATATGTTACTTTGGATTTTGATAACTGTGGGAACCGTAATACTCGACCAGCTTACTAAATTTCTTGCGGTCGAATATCTGACAAAGGTATCCACAATTCCTATAATAGAGAACGTTATTCACCTTACCTATCTTGAAAATACAGGTGCGGCCTTTGGAATTCTCAAAAATCACCGATGGATATTCCTTGTAATATCGACTGTTGCCATAATTGCTCTAATTACTTATATGCTTAAATTTCCACCAAAGAACAAATGGCTATCGGTAGGCCTTTCATTTATCGTGGGCGGTGGGATAGGCAATATGATAGACCGCACAATACTTGGCTATGTCGTTGATTTTATTGATTTCAGACTGATAAACTTTGCAATATTCAACGTTGCGGACTCATTTGTTTGCATAGGAGCTGCACTCGTGCTTATATACGTTTTCTTTTTCTCGGAAGACGCTAAAAAAGGAGCAGAAAATGACGCAAAACGTGATAGTTAATGCAGACGATGCAGGTAAGAGGGTGGATGCGTTCCTTGCCGAAAAGCTCAGTATCACCCGTTCGGCAGCCGTAAAGCTTCTTGAAGGAGAAAACGTTTTACTTGAAGGCAAATGCGTGTCTAAAAGCCTTAAGGTTGCTTGTGGGCAAAATTTCGAGGTCACAATTCCTGAACCCGAGCCGTCCGAAGCGCTCCCCGAGAATATTCCTCTTGATATTATATATGAGGACAGCGATCTGCTCGTTATAAATAAGCCTAAGGGAATGGTGGTTCATCCTGCCGCAGGAAATCCGAGCGGTACTCTCGTAAATGCCCTGCTCTACCATTGCGGTGACTCGCTTTCAGGTATAGGCGGTGTTATTCGCCCCGGAATAGTTCACCGAATTGACAAGGACACAAGCGGACTTCTCGTTGTTGCCAAAAACGATGAAACTCACCTTGCGCTCTCCGAGCAGTTAAAGGACCATACCGTTAGCCGTATATACAGTGCTATTGCTCTCGGAAATTTTAAGCAAGACAGCGGAACAGTTGACGCTCCTATCGGCAGACACCCGAATGACCGCAAAAAAATGGCAGTATTACGAAATTCGGATAGTGCAAGAGAAGCGATAACCCATTACAGTATAATAGAACGCTACGGGGACTTTTCATATATAAAATGCGTTCTCGAGACAGGCAGAACTCATCAGATAAGAGTTCATATGTCGAGCATCGGTCATCCTCTGCTCGGAGACGAGGTATATGGAGGAAGCAACACCAAATTTGAGGCAAGAAACCGTGCTCTCATATCGGGACAATGCTTACACGCAGGTGAGCTATCCTTTATTCACCCTCGAACCCGTGAAAAAGTACAT
>SVUB01000047.1 GCA_015063495.1 Oscillospiraceae bacterium | reverse complement strand
TACTCCCTCAACAAAAGCGTTAAGAACGGGACGTGCACCTGCTGCGATTCCGCAGGTAGCCATTCCGACTACGATACGTGTCTCGCCGCTGGATTTACGCAGAACAACCTTGTCCTGCATTTTAGCCTTTATAGCTTTAAGCTCTTCAAGTGACTTCATGGTAGTGTTCCTTTCAATATAATTATAAATTTTAATTAAAATCAGTTTTGGGTGAGCCCATCGTACTGCTCTCTCAGATATTCGCCTATCCAAGTAAGCACCTCGGGCTCATTCAGCGGTACTTCCCCAAGAATTTCACGAAGCTCGGAGCAGCGTAGCACCACAGTGCCCTTCTCCGTTATGTGCTCATACGTAAAATCTATATCGGGCGACCCCTGAATCAAGGTTTTAACCGTTTCGACCATATCTCCGAGTGGGATAAAATCAATGTGATCCTTCCCGAATCTCGCTACGGTCTCGGTGCCGTGATCGTCGGAAACTGACTCGTGAACAGAGCTTATTTCGACCTTCCCTCCCGTCATTTCCGCAAGCATTTTAAGAAAAGGGATACCAAGACCGACTTTTCTCGTTTTTCTTGTGGTAAAGAATGGGTCGGAAAGCCTCTTGAGCTGTTCCTCTGTCATTCCGCATCCGTTGTCACGGACCTTAAAATAAAGCCATTTACCATCTTCCTTTAGCTCGATTGCAATCTGAGTTGCCCCGGCTCTCACGGAATTCATGGTAATATCAAGCACGTAAAGCGATAACTCGTCCATTTAGATTACCTCATCACCCTCTGCCAAGCAGATAGTCGATAAGACGGTTTCTGACAAGATTAGAGGAGTATTCCTCATCGTCTATCTCTATCCCGAAGCCCCCGTCCGATATATCGGTAAGGTAATGGGCATCCGAGGAAGCGATATGCACAAGCCCTCTCTCCGAAAGGATCGGAAATTTCTCTCTGCACCCACCAAGTGACGCTATGTCATTCAGTTCAAACGCTGTAAAGTGCGGCTCGGGAGGAAAATCACCAAGCATCGCAATTATTCCGTTTGAGCTTCGGTCGATATGTGCGGGATAACACACCCCGCCTCGTCCCGTCACCTCAGAAAAGGCTTCGTCAAGCGACAGATCGGAGGCGTTCAAGAGCAGATTCTCTTCTTCTCCGCATATCTCGTCGTTTTCGTCTGTAACAAGCTGTCTGCCGAAAATTTCGGCTTCATTTTTTATCTTAAAGCGTCGCTTTTCCACAAATTTCCCGAAATCCATAGCCGATTCAAGGTCTCTGAACAGGCAAACGACGTGAATGTCCTCTGCTGTTGTCAGCTCCATACCCGCTACCGGGATTATTCCGTTGTCCTTTGCTATCTTAAAGAAAGCAGGACAGTTTTTCGTAGAATTATGGTCGGTAAGTGCGACTATTTGTAAACCGTTAAGAAGTGACATCCCAACAATATTACCGGGAGTCATATCGTCATCGCCACAAGGTGAAAGACACGAATGAATGTGAAGATCGCAAGCGTAGAGACTCATATCTCAGTCTCCGCCAAAGTGTCGTGCAGTCTTACGCAGAGCTCATATGCGCCGAGCGGAGATGAGAGCACCGTTATGCCGTTTTCGGCAGCACCTGCAAGCACGTCCTCCGTGAGCTCAACGCTCTCGGCAAGAAGCACAGCGGCAGGTTCGGTCAGGCTCGCCACCGCTATCACGTTCACGTTAGACATTATCGTTATCCATATATTGTCCTCACAAACGTGACTCATTGCACGGCTGAGCAGGTCACCAACGTAAACACCCTCAAAGCATTTATCCGTGTCCCCGCATAAAACCTTTGCTTCAATTTTTTCGCAGATCTCACTTATCTTCATCGCCGTTCTCCTTTTTAAGTGTTTCGCGGCTTACGAGGTTACAAAAATCCGAATATAACAAATCGTGATCTATCCCTTTTTCCTTAAGTATACGCTTGAGAATTACCGTACACTCATCGGCGCTGCTCTCGTTCTTAACGATATCCTCGGCAAATGCCGTACAGTTCGGTGCGCCGCATGAGCCACAGTCAAGGCCGGGAAGCTTTTTCGCGATCTCTTCAATATCGCTCATCATGCGCATGGCCGTTTTTCTGTCGGATGAAAGCAGTCCGTATGGATTATATTCAACTTCTTTTTCGCTGAAATATTCATCGGGGATCCATTCACTTGCAGGTCTGTTTGGAGAAACGGGCAAATATCTCTTAAGACTTTTGAGTCTCGCTCTTGCAACGTAAGGATTCGCCACCGACATTGCGCCGCCGACACATCCGCCGCTGCAAGCATTGAGCTCAACGAAATCAAGATGCGTAAAATCGGAATTGTCTATCTGCTCAAGAACTCTTATGCAGTTTTCGATTCCGTCTGCCGCAAGATATTTTTCGTTAAGTATCGCCGAGGCCTCACCGCCAGTCGACGCCCAGCCTATTCCAACCATTCCCGATTCGGTAGATTCAAGAGGCTCATCCTCTGTCTTCTTCATCTCATCGAGAAGAGCAAAGTATACGTCTCTCACCGAGACAACGGCTGAAACGTAATTTCTCTCGCCTGCAAAATCGTTTTTGACGTAGCTCACCTTCGCAGGGCACGGGGAAATAAAGATTATTCCGATATCCTCGTCAGAGAGCTCCGGGTGCTCGGTCTTTGCCTTACTTCTCGCAAGAGCCGCCGCTATATCAACGGGAGGCAGTATCGGCATGATATTCTCACAAAGGTAAGGATAATTCATACTGATTATGCGGGTTATTGCAGGACATGCAGAGCTTATCACCGGTTTTTTTACGTCTTCTCTTGTCAGATACTTACGTGTGTAAGCGCTGACAAGCTCGGCAGCACACGCAACCTCGAAAACATCGTCAAATCCCAGTCCCTTAAGACCTCTTATTATGTAACCGATATTGTCGAGATTATCAAACTGTCCGTAAAGAGACGGCGCAGGAAGTGCGACCGTATACTTATAGTCTTTCAGGACAGACAAGGCGTCGTGCGTAGCCTTTTTAGCTTTATAGGGGCATACCTTTATACATTCGCCGCAGTCAATGCACCTTCTCGAGTTTATAACCGCGTGTCCGTCGCGGATGCGTATTGCCTCGGTCGGGCATCTCTTAAGGCATGCGGTACATCCCTTACATTTTTCGATATCAAGTGATACCGAGTGTTTATAATCTGCCATCATATACACCTCGATACATTTGATTTTTTGTGGGGCAAGCTCAGATCTTGACCTTCATAGTGACTGTCGTTCCCTCGCCTACCACCGTGTCGATACGCATGTAGTCTGTATACTTCTTCATATTCGGGAAACCCATTCCCGCACCAAATCCAAGGTTTCGGATATTGTCCTTTGCCGTGGAGTATCCCGCTTGCATAGCGAGCTCAACGTCGGGGATACCCGGTCCCTTATCACGCAGGACGATGACGATCTCCTCGTCAGACGCCTCAACGTCGGCAGTGCCGCCGTTTGCGTGAATGACCATATTTATCTCACCCTCGTACATCGCTATCGAGACCTTTCTTATGACCTCGGGCGGATATGCGAGCTGGCGCAGCTTTTTCTTCACCTTTACAGACGCAGCGCCTGCGGACGAAAAATCCGAGCCGTCAACCTCGAAATGGAATTTTACGGTCTCAGGCATTTTGACCCTCGAGACTTCTTGAAAGTCCTCCCGCATAAAGGATGCCGCTCGCCTCAAACGCACGCTTGTCGCTGCGCATAAGAGTTATGCCGCACTCCTCTGCAAGCTTGACCATCTCATCTGTCGGAGTTTTGCCTCTGACAATAACAATGCAGATCATGTCCATCATATTCGCAGTGCGTATCACCTGTGAATTGATAAGACCTGTTATAAGCACTCCCTGGTCCTTAACGTAAGCGAGAACGTCGCTCATCATATCGCTGCAGCAAGCAGAGGACACCTCACTGTCAAGGAATTCTTCGCCCGTCATCAGCTTTGCATCAAGAAGTTTAACGATTTCTCTGATCTTCATAAATCTTTCTCCGAATATCTGCGGCAACGCCGCAAATTTAATTAAATCAGCGGTATTTTGCGAGAATATCGGGAACGTCCTTAGTTGTAAGTCTGCCGTAAACCTCACCGTTAACAGTAAGAACGGGAGCAAGACCGCAAGCACCGATGCAACGTGTTGCCTCGATGGAGAACTTACCGTCGGAAGAAGTTTCGCCGGATGCGAGACCAAGCTCTTTGCAGATCTCATCAAGAATATCGCCGGAACCCTTAACGTAACATGCAGTTCCAAGACATACTGCGATAGCTACCTCGCCATCGGGGTTGAGCTTGAACTGTGCGTAAAAAGAAACGATACCGTAGATCTCCTCAAGTGAAACACCGGTCTTCTCTGCGATTATCTTCTGAACCTCGATCGGAAGATAGCCGTAGATTCCCTGTGCCTCCTGAAGGATCGGCATCATAGCACCCTCTGTGCCGTTATACTTCTCGATAACAGCGAGCAGCTTTGCTTCCTGCTCTGCGGTGCCGCGAAATTCGACCGTAGTCAATTTCTTTTTCATAGATGATTACCTCCATTTGTTAAAAAAATAACGAGACGTTATAAAACTGTACGGTGCGTTTCAGCGCACCGTTTACACAGTAACGTAATTATTATACTATATATTATTAAAAAAGTCTATATTTTTCTTCAAAAAATTTAAAAAAGTTTACAATTAACGTCACTTTTCGAGTGTCCTCTCCAAAAAGTGCATATTTTCTTGCATTATTGCATATTTTACAAGAAAAAGGCGGTCATATGACCGCCTTTTCTTTATTCAAGAATATAAACTCTCATATTTCGCTTTCCGAACTGGAGAAGCTCTTCTCTTGTGCCCTCCATACAAACGTCAATTCGGTTTCCTCTGAAGTTTCCGCAGTCCTCAGCAGATCGGTATCCCACCTCTCCCCATTTTCCGGCAATAAACATCTTCGTTCCGTAGGGAATTACCTTGGGGTCGACTGCAACGACCTCCTCTGTTGCTGCGTGTCCGGTCGCTGTAATTCCGCCGGTATGATACGCTGTTGCAATGACGTCTATGTAATAGGAATAATTATAAACCGTTCCGTCGTTCGACGTGACAGCTCCGCCGACGCCCTTATAGTAAACGGCATCGACAGCCTTTTCTATTATTTCTTCCCCTATTATCTCGTCGGAAATCATCTCACCGTTAACGTATGTAATCTCTCTTGTAAGAAGCTTCTTTCCCGGCACGCCGTCTTTTGCAAGGACAGTTTTGCCCTTTGGCACCGTTTGCGAGTTTTCGTAGGCTGTACCGAAATCGGTAGCTATAATTTCCGTGTAGCAGGTCTTTGTGTATTGCTCAATTGAAAGAATCATTCCGTCTGTTATAAGACTGTCAAGGGGGGCGTTCACCTTCGTATTTTCACCAGTCTCGATCTTGAGTCTTCCGAGGAGCTCTCCGACTGTTATAATCGGAGAAGAACAGGTGACGTATTCCTTTTCGCCGTATGTCACGGTAACCTTAGCTCGCTCGACTATCTTTTCGGTCTCTTCCGGGGCAGTCTCTGTCAGAGCTTCTTCAGAGGTAAGCGAAGTCTCCTCCTGCTCGGGCGCACCGACTATCTCAGCGGCTGCAACGCAGATTATCATAGAGGTAAGAAAGAGAGTTGCCACGATCACGGGCGCAATTTTATAATTCACGTCTTTTAATTTTTCACGTCCCGATTTTATGCGCAAAAAGAAATTTTTCAGCATATTACGATAGTTTTGCTCCTTTCGTCAAAATTCTCGGGAAAGCAGAATTCCCGAGCCCGCAAGATTATAGCATATGAAATTCGGTTTGTAAACCCCAAAATGAAAATATTGGTTGGTTTTGCCAAAAGACAAGCCTCAAAAAAATAATTTTTTATCCACAAGAACCACAAAAACGGAGTGCACACCCTGTGCACTCCGCAAAAATTCGTTATTTTGACGCGAGTTTTTTCACGTCCTCGTCTTTTCCCATTACCATAAGATGCTCGTCTTCCTTGATTATGTAATCGGGAGAAACGGTCGCTCTGAAAATTCCGTCGGATTTTTTATATCCGAGAACGTTCAGATTGTATTTCACTCTAAAATTTATACTTTTTATACTCTTCCCTATCCAGCTCTTTTCGGGAGTGATCTCATATATCGCATATTCGTCGGTCAGCTTTATATAATCGAAGATCCTGTCCGAGCTTTCGCTCACGGCAAGCCTGCGCGTAACGTCCCTCTCCGGATAGATTATGAAATCTGCGCCCACCTTGCGAAGAAATTTATCCTGAATATCGTCGGTCGCAGACGCAAATATCCTTCTTGCCCCAAGTTCCTTTAATCGGCTGGTTATCTCAAGGCTAGCGCGAAGATCTCCGCCTACGCAAACGAAGGTTGCATCAAAATCCGATACGTTAAGGCTTTCGAGAACTCCTCCTACCGTGCAGTCCGCAACCTTTGCAGAGGTCGCGTACTTAAGATTTTCTTCAACCGCCTCCGCACTTCTGTCAAGCACGAGAGTTTCGCACTTCAGCTTTGAAAATTCCATACAAAGATGCTGTCCCACCGTTCCGAGACCTACTATAAGAAACTGTTTCATATTCAAGATCCTTTCTTAACCTATTATTATAGCTTCAGTCGGTGCACTCACGCTCGGAGGCGCTTTCTTGCGCAAAAATGCCGCCGCGAATGAAATACTGCCGACTCTTCCGAGATACATAAGGAATATTATCACGTATCTTGATATGACCGAGAGATCTCTCGTTATTCCCGTCGTCATACCGACTGTTCCTATAGCGGAAAACGTCTCAAAGAGCACGTCACCGAGATCAAAAGGCTGCACGGCAGAAATAATAAACGCACCAATAAGTGCAAGAGAGAGATTGGTCACCGCAACGGTAACCGCTTTTTTGACCGCATCGTCGCTTATCCTGCGCCCGAAAACGCTGGTTTGCGCATTTCCCTTAATACTTGAAACCGCATAAATTATAAGAACGGCAAAGGTCGTGGTCTTGATACCGCCTGCGGTCGAGCCCGAGCTTCCGCCAATATACATAAGCAGTATATTGATAAGCTTGCCGGCAGGTGAAAGTACCCCCGTATCGGTGACGTTCATTCCGGCCGTTCTCGCACTCACGGAGCCGAAAAATGAGACCATCATCTGCTCACCTAGCGGAAGAGATGCGTTTGAAGCGTTCCTCTCAAATATGAATATGAGTACCGCACCGCCAAATAACAAAACGGCAGTCGTTAAAAGCACGAGCTTTGTGTGAAAGCTGTACCGTTTTATGCGCAGACCGTTTTTAAGTATGTCCTCCCAAACAAGGAAGCCTATACCGCCGATGATTATAAGAAGCATGATCGTTACCATCACAACGGGATCCGATGAATAATGAACGAAAGATGAATACGGCTCTATCCTGCCCATAAGGTCAAATCCTGCGTTACAGAATGCAGATATCGAATGGAAGATTCCGAACCAAAGCGCCCGTCCAAAGCTGAAATCCTGCATAAACCGAATCGTGAGCACAAGCGCGCCCGTTCCCTCGAAGATCAAAGTTCCGACTATTATCTTTTTTGTAAGACGTAATATTCCTCCGATATTTGAGGAATTTATACTCTCTATCATCAGCTCTTTTCCGCGCAGACCGACGCGCCTACGCATCAGCATCATGAAAAGCGTTGCGATGGTTATAAAACCGAGACCGCCTATCTGAATAAGAGTGATAATTATCGCCTGCCCCGCCACAGACCAAAAAGTTCCCGTATCTACAGTCACAAGCCCCGTAACGCAGGAGGCGGACGTGGCGGTAAAGAACGCCGTCGTAAAAGAGGCGCCTTCTCCGCTCGCAGAAGAAAAAGGCAGCATAAGAAGGAGCGTTCCGAGAAAGATCATTATCGCATATCCGAGCGCTATCACCTGCACGTATGAAAATCTGCTTTTCATATCTTATACCGCCTTTCTTCGTTTTTATCTTTCTCCGAAGAGAATATCGTAATAATCAAGAGCAATAACGCTCTTTGAGTAATTTATCTTATTTCCGACAATGCTCTTTATGCGCTTAACGTAAGCATCATCGACTTCAACGCCCTCTGCGGGGGTGAAGGTACCTGTACTTGCATTGTAGTTTCCCTTATCTGTAAGCCAGCTGTAATTCGTCCAGAGGACGAGAGGCTCAGCCTCCGAGAAAACGTCACGTCCGACGAGAAGTCTCGAATCATATTCAAGTCCAAAGAGGTTTGAAAGCGTCGGAAGGATATCAAGGCTGTAAACGGGAGTGTCCACAACTATCGGCTCTTCTCTCTCTTCAAGGCATCCGCTCCAGATAATAAGTGCAGAGTGGTCTCGCTTAAATATATCGGTAGCCTCGTATCCGTAAAGCTCCGCAAGATAGTCTCTGTCGTTGCCCCAGGTCTCACTGTTCTCAAGTCCGTAAGGGTAATGGTCTGTAGATATCACAATGACCGTATCGTCTGCCATTCCTCTTCTGTCAAGCTCGCTAACAATATAAGAAAGCCCCTTTTCAAGCTCGTAATTTGCCGCATGATAAGCCTTTATCGTCTCAGAAGCCTCCATATCGGAAAAGGTGTCCTTATTCAGCTTTGACATACTGTTTCCTGTCCAATTATAAAGGCAGTGACCGCTAACCGTCATATAGTAGATGTTAAACGGCTCCTTATCTACGTAACTGTCAAAGGTGAACCTCATCATTTCCTCATCACTTGCAGGCCAGCGGCTCTTAACTCCCGCCTCCATGCCGTTACCCATACCGATAAATTCGGAATAACCGAAATTGGTATGAGTGAGATTACGGCTGTAATAGGTATAGGAGTTATTGTGATAAGCAAGTGAGGTATAACCCTCTCTTGTAAGCTGATTTCCGATAGTAAGATAGAGATTATGGTCAATGGTATTCTTCATACTCTTGACTCCCGCCATAGGAACAAGTCCCATAAGGATAGAGTATTCACCCGTCGACGTGCTTCCGCCCCACGCAGGCTGATAATAGTCGGTAAACTGTATACCCTTGTTTGCAAGGCGGTAGAGAGTAGGAGTTCTGACAGGGTCAATGACCTCTGCGGAAAATGCCTCGGCAGTTATAAGGATAAGATTCTTACCCTTAAAGAGCCCTGTAAACTCATTCTGCGACGTGGGAGCCTGTCCCGCTATATAGGAATGGACCTTGGATACGTCGGAACGGCTCTCGCTCTCAGCAAGGGCGGCAAAATCAACGTCAATCTCATTCTTTTCGTAAACCACTACCGGTGGAGGCTCTACTATATTCGTATCGGTACCGGTTTCATCTGTCGTGTCAATACTTGTATCGGGTGTGTCAATTTCGTCAAAATTGAAGTCGGAATCTCCGCCCCCGCCTATCATATCGAGAAAATCAAGAGCAAAGGCGTTCGTAAGACCAAACGTATGAACGGCATCGTCAAAATTATAGCGCTCAAAAAGCTTTTCCCTGTCGACAGGAACAAGAGATATAACTCCTATGCAGAGCGCCTGTGCGAGCAACGCCGATCCCATACGCATAAGCGGCACTCTCGAATCTCTGTTACCGGAAAGTCTCTTAAAGAAAAAGCAGAAAAGCGTGAGCGGAATATAATAGAGAAGTATTATCCAAAGCCCCTTCAGAATAACACTTATCATAACCGACGTAAAGCCGGTTGCAACATCGCCCGTGCCGCTGAGGATCGAAGGGAGATTCATGCAGGTCATAAATGAACGGAAAACGAAATACTCGGTGCAGAAAAGCACGGGGGAGAGCGCAAAAATAACTATTCCCGTTATTTTTCTCGGCTTCGGCTTTTTTATAAGCTCGATACCTGCACCAACGATAGCACCAAAGGCACCGCCGGTGAGGATAATATACATCCATGTCATAGGACTGTATACCTTACCGATAAGCACGAAAAGCAGCAGCTCAAAATAAACGAACGCAAACGCAGAAAAAGCCCACAGCGGAAAACGTCTGCGGGGTACGGGCGTGCGGCGCCCCTGAGAGTTCGGTCTGTTTATCTGATTCGTTTGATTCATTTTATCACCTTCACTTAGATATTGTTTTTATTATATCACGGCTTGACGAATTTTGCGTTGCATTTTTATTACTATTTTGTTAATAAAAGACGCGGCGGAACGAAAAATGTTCCGCCGCGTTTTTTAGAAATCTGCATGCTTATTTTTAGTAAATCGCTCGATATTTCTGTCCGACTCACGCTTTGCGTCCGAATCACGCTTATCATAAAGCTTTTTGCCTCGGCAAAGTCCAAGCTCGACCTTTACGTTCGAGCCGGAAAAATAAAGAGAAAGAGGAACGAGAGTAAAACCCTTCTGCCCAACGAGGCCGTGAAGCTTCATTATTTCTCTTTTGTGCATGAGAAGCTTTCTGTCACGCAGAGGATCACGATTGAATATATTGCCCTGCTCGTAAGGACTTATATGTATCCCCACCGCAAAAAGCTCACCGTTTTTCACCTCGCAGTAGGAATCCTTAAGATTGACCTGCCCTGCTCTGAGGCTTTTGACCTCTGTACCCGAGAGCACTATTCCCGTTTCATATTTTTCATCAACAAAATAATCGTGAAACGCCTTTTTATTCTGTGCAATTATCTTTCCCTTAGCACTGCTCGCCGCCATCGGTCTCACCCCTCTCAAAATCAATTATATCAGCACATTTTACCTTTTTATTCGGTGCCTTATATATTAACAGAAAAAAATCCGAATGTCAAGTACTTTTAAGCCTCGATAAGTCTGATCAGTTCTTCTCTCATAAATGAGATCCCCATCGTAAGATCCGCTTCGGAAAGTCCCTCAAGCGCAACAACAGCACCGCAAACCAACGTCTTTACAAGAAAACAAAGTGCCGAGCTTCTCTCGTCGTCAAGTCCCTTCTCTTTTGCACACTTCAGAGAAAGCTTTTTTATGCGAAGCCATATCATATCCCTCTCCCTCTGCTGTTTCTCTGTCATTCCGCTCTGTACGGGAA
>SVUB01000046.1 GCA_015063495.1 Oscillospiraceae bacterium | reverse complement strand
CTCGATCGAGCCGCCGCCTCTACCTATGATAATAGCGTCGACCGAGCGGCTCTCGTTAAAATATTTTATACCAGATGCAAGCTGTGCCGCCGCATCAGGTCCCTGAACAAGAGAGGGATAGAGTACCATCTCCGAGAGAGGAAAGCGCCTTCCGATTATGTTGGTCATATCCCTTATAGCCGCACCTGTGGGCGAGGTTATAATACCGACACGGCCGGGAAAGCGAGGAATCGGCTTTTTATGCGATTCTCTGAAAAGTCCCTCATCCTCCAGCTTTTTCTTCAACTGCTCGTATGCATAGTAGAGTGAACCTATGCCATCGGGCTGAATATCGTCTGCGTACAGCTGATACACGCCGTCACGCTCAAATACCGAAACTCTGCCGTGAACTATTACCTTCATACCGTTCTCGGGCATAAATGCAAGTCGTGCGGCGCTCGTACGGAACATCACCGCCTTAAGTGTGGCATTCTCATCCTTTAGCGAGAAATAAAAATGCCCTGTGCGATGATTTACGAAGTTCGATATCTCACCCTTGACGAACACGTCCGAGAGAAACTCATTACCATCAAAGAGCATTTTCGTAAACTGATTGAGCTGTGACACCGTCACTATCACTTTTTTATAAGGATCCATCATTTGCTCCGTTTTCCGATAGATATCTTCTTCTGCAGAGAAGTGCTACACCTGCCGCATTGTCGGAAGAAAATTCGGGTGCGGCAAAGAATGTATTTTTTCTCTCTGCAAGCATATTCTTTATTATGGAATTACTCATCACCCCGCCTGCGTAAACTATCGGGATATCTCCGTATTCCGCCGTGAGGTTATCTGTAAGTGCACGAAGCGTTCTGCCGATAAAATCAAATACAAAGGCGCTCACAAGAGCCTCGTCACCGCTCTCGGCATAAAGCTTCCTTGCGTGATTTTCAAGGCCCGAGAGGTTACAGGTAAGTCCCCTCACCGAAATTCGAGGCCTCGGAATCTTTTTATCATTTTTAAGGGCAAGCGCTTCCATCTCCCTGCCGCACGGGAACTGCAGTCCCATCTCGACGCCTATGCGGTCGATCGCCTGTCCTCCGTTAAGATCCTCTGTACCGCCGATAAGCTTCACGGAGAAACTATCATCATACGGAGTAACGAGAACTATCTCGGTCGTACCGCCTGAGACGTGGAATGCGGCAAAATCGCCATTTTTGAGAAGCTCCTCCACTCCGGAAGAATAAAGCGCCGCCATTACGTGACCGTTCTGGTGAGAAAAGCCGTAAACCGGAGCACCGCTACCCAACGCAAGTGCGTGTGCGGCGACCTTGCCCGAAAGGAAGCAAGGCATATAAGAATCCTCGGCATCACGAGGGGAAAGTGAAACGCCCACCGCAAGCGGAGAATATTCACTTAAGGTCCCCGTAAGAGAATCCATTATCTGCGGAAGATTTTTAACGTGCGCAAAAACGGCATCGCTCTGGCGCAGTCCTCTGTTCCCCTCGGATACGGGTAGAAGCTTCTTCAAATTCAGAATTATCCTTCCATCCATATCCGCAACTGCGGCGGATGTAGTGTAATTACTCGTATCTATTCCTACAAAGCAAGGGCGCTTTGCGCTCATTTCTTTTCTCCCACTTCGTTCTTAACTGCGTTGAGGATGCCGTTTACAAATGCTCTCGCCTTCTCGTCGTCGTATTTTTTCGTAAGCTCTATTGCTTCGTTTATCGAAACGCTCGAGGGAATATCGCTCATATAAACGAGCTCGTAAACACCAAGGCGAAGAACAGCTCTTGAGACTCGGCTCATTCGCTCTGTTTTCCAGCCAACCGAATGCTTTGCTATAAGAGCGTCTATCTCCTCCAGCTTATCGCAGATGCCAAAATACAGCTTCTTTATAAACGCATCATCCGGTATTTCTCTCTCCTCCGAGGAGGTCTCAAAGATAACTTCCTTTTCCTCGTCTGCTCGGAACTCGGTCTCATATATAAGCCCGAGCAGATGCTCACGGGCTTCTCTTCTCGAAATTTTTACTGCCATGAATAAAACGTCCTTTCACCTAAGCACTATTTATATTATTTTATTACATTTTTTCTTAAATGTCAATTGAAAAATGAATATTTTTTCAGAATATTCATTATTTTTCGCATATTTTTTTCATCAGGAGCTAAAAATGAAAAAAACACTCTTATCCTTATCGGTTTTAGCCGTTGTCGCCATGGCACTTCTGATTGGGGACCTGATAACAGACAGGCTGATGAATAATACTCTGCCTGCCTCCGCAGACCACATAAAATGGGTGGATTTCTCGGTTCCGAAGAGCGCCCTTGACGATGCGCTCTCACTTGACGTTGCAACATACGGAACAGACCGTCACATAAAAATGTATGAGTCCCTTGCATTTATAGCTGCGAAAAATTACGGTGAGCTCGGAAAATACAAAAAAGGGACTCTCCTATCCCTGCATAAGGAAAAAGAGTCTCTGAAGGAAAAGCTCGCATCGGGAAAGCTATACGACTACTATATAGAGGCTTACGGTGCGGTTCTTGGCGGACTTACGGGAAAATACACGAAGGTCACGCAAAACAGTGACGGAAGTATAAGCGAAAGCGAGGAATATGGGCTTCGTGCCTTCTCCCCCATTGCGGCGGGGTATTATTACAGAGACTATGACGATTTCGGCGCATCACGCTCATACGGCTATAAGCGCTCGCATCTCGGGCATGACCTGCTCGGAAGCGTCGGAACTCCGATAATTGCGGTCGAGAGCGGAATAGTGGAAGCATGCGGGTGGAATCAGTACGGAGGGTGGCGCATTGGAATACGCTCCTTTGACGGTCTCAGATATTATTACTACGCTCATCTGCGTAAGGACCACCCTTATTGCGATATTTATGAGGGAAAAGTGGTAAATGCAGGCGAAGTCATCGGTTACCTTGGAATGACAGGCTACAGCTCAAAGGAAAACACAAACAATATAGATATTCCCCACCTTCATTTCGGTCTTGAACTCATATTCGATAAGGAGCAAAAGGACGGATATAATCAGATATGGATAGACGTTTACGCTTTGTCACAGTTTCTGTATAAAAACAGAAGCGAGGTCATCTACAACAAAGAAACAAAGGAGTATTCGGCAAAGACCATTTATATATACGAAGAAGCACCCGATTAAAGACGTCTAAGTAAAAAATTTGAAATATCGGTTGAAAAAAGTCGCTTTTTGTGTTATCATTATGATGTATGTAAAACGATAGGAGTCTAAAACTTTATGAAAAATAACGTTTTTTTTAGTATTATCCGTATGAGCTCCGGATTTTTCACAGCGCTCGTTCTGCTTATATATGCAGGAGTCGAGCTTTCGGGCGCAGGTGATACCTACGGACTTTTCCCGAGTGCGGTTTTCGCTCTTTTCGTTTTTTCATTTATTCTATCTTGCGCAAACGTTTTCTTCAGCCGTTCAAAGCTGAACACTGCGCTTAAATATTTTATCCACCTTTCTCTCACGCTTACGGCAGAGATCATACTTCTCCGCTTTGTAAACGGTCTGAGGGGCCAAACAATGCTCGTTGCCGCAGTACTTACAGCAGTTCTTCACGCTGTTATCTTCTCGGTAGTTCTCACCGTAAAAAAAGCAAGCAAAAAAGACGAAAAATACGAAAGCCTCTACGGCAAGCTTAAATGAAGGAACCCTGAAATGAAGCAATACGAAAATTTCGACAATAATTTCTTTTTGAAGATCATCTGCATAATCGCAGGACTTGTGCTCGTCTTCGTCATTGCAGCGGCGGCTGTCGGACTTATTACCGCTGACAGCTCACCCGCAGACAAGGAAGATGATGCAGAGACGTTTGTTTTCGGAGAAACTCAGGATAAAAACGACACATCTCCCGCTCCGATAGAGACCGAGGAAGATACTGCTGTTCCGACAGTTCCGGAAAGCGATACCGAAGCTCCCGAAGCTGATGACGAGAGTTCCCCGGTAGAGACCGAGGAGATTACCGAAGAGATCACCACCGAGGAAATATCCGAGCCCGACGAGCCTGCGTCTACTGTGCTTGGCGAGACCGAGGATATGGGACAGGAATATATCGACTCTCTTATCTTTCTCGGTGATTCTACCTCGTACGGTCTTAAGGCATATAAAATGCTAAAGGACGAAAAGAACACAAAGCAAGTATGGACAACCAAGACCGCCACGCTTTCACTTGGT
This sequence comes from Oscillospiraceae bacterium, assembly GCA_015063495.1. Lineage (GTDB taxonomy): Bacteria > Bacillota > Clostridia > Oscillospirales > CAG-272 > SIG710. The sequence goes on along the minus strand of SVUB01000046.1, from coordinate 6,982 downwards.
GACATTCTGACAAAAAAGATTGTTTATCCGAACACAGGCAAGGAGATGACAATAGCCGAAGCGGCGGCTCTGGCAAAACCCGAGTATCTCGTTATCACGCTCGGAATAGAGGGTGTTACGTTCCTTGATGAGGACGCCTTCAAGGCGCAGTACACCTCACTTGTCGAAGCAGTAAAGGTGGCTTCTCCCGAAACCAAGATAATGCTTCAGTCGATATTCCCGGTCGCTTCTTCCTTTAAAACCACCGATAAGCTCAATAATCCACTTGTCGATAAGGCAAACGGCTGGGTGCTCTCTATTGCGGAGAACACGGGTGTAAGATATCTTGACACTCAGTCGGTGCTTAAAGACGAGAACGGCGCACTTAACCCTAAATACGACAACGGCGGAAACGGAATAAACCTTAATGATACAGGCTTTAACGCTGTATTAAATTACATAAGAACTCACGGCTATAAATAAAAAATTGCGGTCTTTTGGACCGCAATTTTTTGTTTCTATTGACTTCCCTATCTTTTTTGTGGTAAAATATTTCAGATGGGTTTTGTATAATTAGATTTTATTCAAGATCCTTCTTTGTGGGCTTTATTACTATACTTCCGCTGACTCCAAGGTAATAGCCGAGCCAAGCGGCAAGGATGCAGGGGATCATAACCAGAAAATATACGGGCGGAAAGCTGCTGAGCTTCATTCTTCCGACGTCAAATGAAAGCAGACCGAGATATTCTCCGCAGATAAGCTTAATGATAAGCCCGAAAACGCCCGACACCGAGCCTCTCGTCGCTTCTATGAAATAGAACACGTTAAAGCCGAGAGTTATAACAAAATTGGGAACGTTTGCAATAAGACCGATATAAAGACCTGTCAAGTCGTTCCTTTTGAACCTGCCAAGGTCGGTCTTCTCCTTGTCGGCGGCACCCTGCCTGAAGGAAAGCTCCGCTACCATAAAGAGAAAGAATACTATCGAGAAAATACTGCTTGCCACAGTCATCGGCATACTTTTATTTGCAAGTGCAAGCGCAACAGCCACAGCAAAGAGCGCTATCGCTATTTGATCGACGAAAATACGAACGATGCTATAAGAATAATACTTGAAAAACTCCTTAAATTTCATAACCGTAAAATCTCCTTTTTCATAACAACATTATAAATGATACGGGCAGGAATCGCAAGTAAAATAAGGAAAATTTACATTTTATACACTTATACCGCTTCAAAAAGAAAGGAAAAAAGATATGCCATACACCATTGACCTTGGCGAATTTTCGCCCGTTCTGCGTGAATTTGCATCCTACAAATCGGCAATACAAAACTGTTCGCAAAAAACGGTAAGTGAATATATGACAGACCTGCGTACCTTTTTCAGATACGTAATCGCATCAAGAAACGGTATAAAGCTTGACTCCGATGATTTTAAGAAGATAGATATTTCAGGCGTAGATCTCGATTTTCTCAAAGGCGTGGGAACAATGGAGATATATCTGTTTCTTAAATACGCAGGAGACCAGCGAGGAAACGACGCAGCGGCAAAATCGAGAAAACTCTCGGCAATAAAGGCTCTGTACAAATATTTTGTAAATAAAAGGCACGCCTTCACAGAGAATCCGACGGCAGATATCGAATCACCGAAAAAGAAAAAAACGCTGCCGAAGGTCCTCTCGCTTGACGAAAGCCTTACCCTGCTTGAAGCGGTAAAAAACGATGCGATGTCAAAGACAAGAATAAGGGACTACTGCATAATTACCCTTTTCCTCAACTGCGGCATGCGTCTCTCCGAGCTTGCGGGAATACGCATCCCCGACGTTGATACAGACCTGCAGTCACTCAGGGTAACGGGTAAAGGAAATAAGGAAAGAATCGTTTACCTCAATAACGCATGCCGTATGGCTCTCGGAGACTATCTGACAGAGCGACTCGACGAAAAATACCGTGAATGCGGCACGAACGTGCTCTTTCTCAGCGGAAGAGGGAGAAATGACCCGATAAGCGTTAAAACAATTCAGTGGATGGTCGGAAAATATCTCGATATGGCAGGGCTTTCAAACAGAGGATATTCCGTACATAAGCTCAGACATACCGCCGCCACACTTATGTACCAATCGGGTAACGTTGACGTGCGTACACTCAAGGATATCCTCGGCCACGAGCAGCTGAACACCACCCAGATATACACACACGTCAGCAACAAAAATATGGAGGATGCTATGGCGCAGAACCCGCTTGCCTCGGTAAAGCCGCCAAAGGTACACGAGCTTAAAAGGATAGAGAACGAGGACAAAGAGAACGGCGAAGAATAAAAACAGTCAAGCTCTTGATTTTCACGTCCAAATATGATATTATAATATGTATTATTTTCCCGCACTCGCACATAGAATGTAACAACTAAAATAAGAGGGCGGGCTATGACTGAAGAATACAAGAACGAGCTTATTTCAAGGATATCAAAGCTTAATTATACAAGCAACGTATATATTAAAAGGACGCTGATGCTGTGCCTTGTGTGCCTTTTCTCGCTTTTTTGCGGATATTTTCTTCATTTTCTGCCGATAGCGGAGGCAGGCGAAGCAAAGACGATACTGTCATCACATCTCTGCGGATTTTTCGGAGGACTCAGAGCACTCGACTGCATAAGAGCCGTTATTTCCTTTACCCTGCCCGACCTTGTCTCTGTACTTGCGATAACATTTTTTGGCTATACGATGATGTCGGGAATGCTCGGCAGGCTCACGCTATTCTGCGTGGGAGCAAAATTCGGTTTATGCGCTTCCCTGTTCTATGATCTTCTCATAAAAAATCCAATAATTTACAATGGCGCAACAGCGTTTGCCCTGTTTGCTGTCTGCAAGGCTGTGATACTCACGGCGCTCGTTTTCTCGGTCCTGCGAAGCGAGGATTTTTCATACAGCTATACTGAGGTTTTCACAAAAAACAGGCGTCCATACCTCTCTCCCTGCTCAAGGGAATATTTAAAAACCATGTTAAGTACCGCAGGCTTTACTGCGATAATAAATACGATATATCTTGTTTTTCAGAGCGTCCAAGGCTACACACCACTCTGATAAGGAAAGGAAAAAAATGATTCCGGAAAAAGAAAATAAAAGTGAAAAAAAGATCCTCGGTATTTTTAAGAAAAAAGAAGTCAGAGAGCTGACAAAGGAAGAGATAGAACGTGAGCAGAATGCGCCGAAGAACGTACGATTTTTCTTCAAACTTCTAAAGCGTAATTTTTCAAAACTTCTTACTCTCAATTTTCTTATGATATTTACGGTAATACCGCTTATAATCGCCGTATTTGCTTACATTCAGGGCCCGACAACGCCCTCACAGACCTCCGTTCTTGCTCCTTCTCTGTTCGGCGCGGCTCTTTTATCCGATTCACCTGCAGTTTCGCTGCTTCAGAGCATCAGCGGTTTTACCGTTCAGTTTCCGATTCACGCCTCTCCTGTCTATATAATAATAGGAGCTGTTCTTGCGCTTCTCGCCATTACCTGGGGTTGGCAGAACGTGGGCGCTACGTACGTTCTCAGATCAATGGTACGAGGTGAACCCGTATTTATATGGTCAGACTTTTTCTATGCGATAAAGCGCAACATAAGACAGGGCTTTGTTATGGGACTCCTTGATTTTATTTTTATCGGGGTTCTCACCTTTGACATAATATATTTTTCGGGAGTATCGGGTAGCTTCGCAGAGGAGCTGATGTTCTTCTGCACCATCGGACTTGCCATAATCTACTTTACAATGAGATATTACATATACCTTATGCTCATAACCTTTGATCTTTCTGTTTTCAAGCTTCTCAAAAACGCCCTAATATTCACGGCACTCGGCATAAAACGCAATATCGTCGCAACACTTGGTATAGTACTTATGGCGGTTATAAACATAATTCTGGTTATGCTTCTTATGCCTGTGGGAGTCATAGTTCCTCTTATACTTCCTCTCGTTTATTTTTTGCCGTTTGCTTCATTCATCACGGTATACGCGGCGTATCCGAGCATAAAAAAATATATGATAGATCCTCAGCTTTCGGAATCAGAAGCTTAAAAATCGAGGTCGACCAACCGGTCGACCTCTTTTTAATTATTCATGAGCTCGCTGACGGTCACAAATCTATACCCTCGCTCAAGAAGCGCAGGGATGAGCATTTCAACAGCCGCAGGAGTCGGACTGTCTCTTCCTATATAGTCGTGCATGAGGATTATATCTCCGCTTTTAATATTTGAAAGCACGTCCGAGAGAATCGTGTCGGGAGAATGATGCTCCCAATCTCTCGTATCTATCGACCAGAGGATAACCGAATAATCCATTGATCTTGCCGCCTCCTCAACGTCGGCGTCAAGTGCACCCTCGGGAGGACGGAAAAGACGAGTTCTGTATTCATCTATCTCATATATCGCATCATCACATCTGTTAAGCTCAGAAAGCAACTCTATACGGTCCATAGCTCGCACTCTGTGGTGCGTGTAAGTGTGATTTCCTATCTCGTGCCCCTCTGAATAGACCTCTTCTGCTGTCTCGGGATAATACTCTATATTCTGCCCCACAAAGAAAAAAGTTGCTTTTACACCGTATTTTTTGAGGATATCAAGTATTTTTGACGTATAATAAGGGTGAGGTCCGTCATCAAAGGTCAGGGCTATCTTCATATCCTCATTAGCAACTCTGCGATAGGTTATCTGCGCATCAGAATCTGCTCTGCATGGCAGAATGAGAACAGAAAATATTAAAAACAGAATTGCTGCCCTTTTCATGCCGTGAGCTCATCCATACTGCCGAAGCGGTAACCCAGTGCCTTGAGCTCTTTTATTACGTCACCCATTATTGCGGCATTTGTTGCCGAGGTAGGGTGAAGCAGGATAACTGCACCGTTATGGATATTCGACAGTATCTTCTCCTTTGCACGCTCCGGATCCATCTGCTTGTCATTATCCCAGTCGGCGTAAGCAAAGCTCCAGAAAATCGTCTTATAGCCTGCTTTATTTGCATAATTCATAGTCGTTTCGTCAAAGGTTCCCTCGGGCGGGCGGTAATATTTTGCCATCTTTTCTCCTATGAGGGCTTCATAAGCGTCATCAAGCTTTTTCAACTCCTCGGCAAATTCCTCGTAGCTTCCAGATTTTGTCATATTCTTATGGGAATACGTGTGGTTTGCAACAGTGTGTCCCTCTTCTACCATTCGCTTTATAAGCTCCCCGTTCTTATCAATAAGATTTCCGAGAACGAAGAACGTGCCTTTTACGTCCTCAGCCTTCATCGCATCAAGTATTTTTTCAACGTTTCCGTTTTCATACCCCGCATCAAAGGTAAGATAGACCACTTTTTCTTCACAGTCATCGCCATGAGTGTGGTCGATATAATATCCACCATAATCTTCTATATACTCCATATCGGAGTCACACCTTGGCTGCTTATTGTCCTTTTCCCTTACGCAATACCAATGCTGTGCTTTCGCCGCGTTTGCTGTAAGTGCAAAAAGAAGCGCAATTCCAACAAAAAAAGCAAACGATGGAACAATTTTGAATTTTATCATAAGCAAAAATTCCTTTCTTTAGTTTTGAGACATATCTATCTCACTATTATTTTTTCTCGAAAACCGATGTTTTTACTGAAAACAATATGGTTTTTATGCTATTTTAAGCATTTCCGTTTTTTGAAAGTTATTTAACCAAAAATTGCAAAAAACAATTGTGAACAATATGTAACCTTTTCCAAAAATACTTGCTTCCTACAAAGAAATATGGTATCATATTTTATAATGGGGTTAAATTTTTAACACAGTCAATAATTATCATAATATAAAGGAGAAATTACCATGACAAACAACAAACACGTGCTCGGTTGGATCGATGAAATGGCTGCTATGGTTCAGCCTGACAATATCGTTTGGATCGACGGCAGCGAGGAACAGCTTGAGGCTCTCCGTGCAGAGGCTTGCAGCACAGGTGAGCTCGTTAAGCTCAATGAAAAAGAGCTTCCCGGATGCTACCTCCACAGAACCGCTGTAAACGACGTTGCCCGCGTTGAAGGCAGAACATTTATCTGCACATCAAAGCAGGAAGATGCAGGCAACATCAACAACTGGATGGAAAAGAACGAGTGCTATGAAAAGCTCTCCAAGCTCTATAAGGGTTCATACAAGGGCAGAACGATGTACGTTATTCCCTACTCCATGGGCGTTGTTGGATCTGACTTTGCAAAGATAGGTATTGAGCTTACCGACTCTATCTACGTCGTTCTCAACATGGTCATCATGACCAGAGTAGGCAAGACTGTTATTGACGCTCTCGGTGACAGTGCTGACTTTATAAAAGGTCTCCATGCAAAGAAGGATATCGACGAGGACAACAGATATATCTGCCACTTCCCCGAGGATAATACCATCTGGTCTATCAACTCCGGCTACGGCGGAAACGTTCTTCTCGGTAAGAAGTGCTTCGCTCTCCGTATAGCTTCCTACCTCGGTAGAAAAGAGGGCTGGATGGCTGAGCATATGCTTATTCTCGGCGTTGAGTATCCTAACGGAGAGGTTAAGTATATCTCTGCAGCATTCCCCTCCGCTTGCGGTAAGACCAACCTCGCTATGCTTATCCCGCCCGAAATTTACAAGAAGAAGGGCTACAAGGTTTGGACAGTCGGTGACGATATCGCTTGGATTCGTATCGGTGCTGACGGACGTCTCTACGCAGTTAACCCCGAGAACGGCTTCTTCGGCGTTGCTCCCGGTACTAACGACAAGTCTAACCCCAATGCTCTTGAGACTACAAAGAAGGGCTGTATCTTCACAAACGTTTGCCACGACCTTGACAACAACACCGTTTGGTGGGAAGGCCTTGACAACAATCCTCCCAAGAACGCTCTCAACTGGAGAGGCGAAAAGTGGGATTACACCAAGTACGATAAGGCAGATAAGGTCGGCACAGCAGGTGCTCACCCCAACTCCCGTTTCACAGCTATGGCTACTAACTGCCCCTGCCTCTCA
>SVUB01000045.1 GCA_015063495.1 Oscillospiraceae bacterium | reverse complement strand
ATGTTCGTCTCTTCCTACGAGGGACTTGAAAAGATTCTTTCGGATGATATAGACGGTGCTATGCAGCTCTGCAACAGCGCAAGGAGTTGATTTGATGAATATTCTGATCGACAGCATACGGCGTGACGGCGAATACACCCAGCTTCTTGGCACCGTACTTAAAACGTACAATGCCTCCACACCTTTCCCGATAGTTGCAAGCGGACTTTGCGAAGGAGCATCCGATGCGCTCCACGTATCTCTCCTTCGGGATATCGGCAAGGAAAAAGGGGGCTGTGCCCTTCTCATCTGTCCCGACGAAAAGGAAGCCATTCGCCGGCGAGACCTTCTCCGCCGTTTCGGGCTGAAATGCGACTTTTTCATAGCCCGAGATCTCACTTTTTATAATATTACCGCCTCTCATGAGTACGAGCATGAGAGGCTTAATGTGCTGTATGGAATAATAAACGGCGAGCTTGATGCGGTGATAACCACCCCCGACGCCGCCCTCGGATACACAATACCCGAAAAAATTCTTCGCGACTTTACAATAAAACTTGAATACGGAAAACAGCTCTCTCTTGACGGAGTGATAGAAGCTCTTATGGCAGCGGGATATACCCGCACCGAAATGGTGGACAGCGCAGGACAATTTGCCGTAAGGGGCGGAATTATCGACATTTTCCCTCCGAGCGGAAGATATATAGATATGGACGGTGCCGAAATAACAGGTCAGATGCCGCTCAGAATAGAGCTTTTCGGCGACGAGATAGACAGAATGGCAATCTTTGATACCGAAACCCAGCGCATCACCGAAAACCTCGACACGGCCGAAATTATGCCGGCAAGAGAGCTGCTCATAAGCAAGGAAACGAGAGAAAAGCTGAAAAAAGCCGTCTCTATGCAGATAAAGAACACCGGAAACGAGCGTGCGATAGAGGAGCTTATAGGCGAGGTACACGCCATCGACAACGGACTTGAGCTGAATTTTGCAGATAAGTATATCTCCCTCATATACCCCGAAAAGGTCTGCCTTCTCGACTATATGAGATCATTTACACGCACACTCGTCCTGATGCACGGTACCTCTGCCGTTTTTGACCGACTGGGAGGCTTTGAATGGCACCAGAATGAGACTGTAAAAGAGCTTCTTGAGGCAGGGACTATTGCACCAAGATATACAGAATACACAAAGCCGATATCAGCCTTTGAGCTCTTCTGCGATGAAAACGTCACAGTTCATATAGACTCGTTTGCATCGGGAATGTCCGGCAAAAAGCTCAGCGGACTTTTCGGATTCAGAACAAAGCATACCATTTCCTATGCGGAAAACCTTGAACTGCTTAAAGAGGATCTGCGCTCATACTCGCAAAACTCATTCCGCAGCATAGTTATGTGCGAAAACGAGGCAGCGGCAAAAAATATGAAGGAGCTTCTCTCAGATGAGCCTTATAGTGTTTATACAGCTGTAGATGAGGGGGATTTTAACGCAGATACGCTTCCCAGGGGAGCAGTTCTCATCGTCTGGAAGGAGCATATATCGGGATACGAGCTTCCCGTGCCGAGAATAGCCATTCTCTCGACTAACCCGGAGGGCAGAATGGGGGCTAAAAAGGTCTCCTCTTCCCTGCGCTCACGCACAAAGAAGAGAAACGACGCAAAGAAGATACTCTCCTACGCAGACCTTACAGTCGGAGATTACATTGTTCATGAGACCTACGGTATCGGTATCTATAAAGGCATAGAAAACGTGACCGTAAACGGTGCAAGCCGTGATTATATAACGATTCAGTATGCAGGAAGTGACAAGCTCTTTCTCCCGACAGAAAAACTCGATATGGTGTCAAAATATATCGGCGCCAGAGCCGATGACGGCACCGTAAAGCTCTCGAAATTCGGCGGTGGAGACTGGCTCAAGGCAAAATCACGTGCAAAAGCCGCCGTAAAGGAAATGGCAAAGGAGCTCATTCAGCTTTATGCGCAGAGAATGAGACTTGCAGGCTATTCCTTCCCCGAGGACGACGATTATCAACGTGATTTCGATGCGACGTTTGAATATGAGGAAACTCCGGCACAGCTGAATGCAATTGAAGATATAAAAAGAGATATGACACGCCCGGTGCCTATGGACAGACTGCTCTGCGGTGACGTTGGATTCGGAAAGACAGAGGTTGCGCTCCGTGCGGCATTCAAGGCGGTGCTTGGCGGCAAGCAGGTAGCTATACTGGTTCCTACCACAATCCTTGCACTCCAGCATTATCAGACGGCTCTCAGCCGTTTCCGTTCATTCCCCGTTTCGGTAGACCTTATATCACGTTTCCGTACTCCAAAACAGCAGGCACTTACCCTGAGAAAGCTGAAGCGAGGCGAGGTAGACATCATAATAGGCACTCATAGACTCGTTTCAAAGGATATAGAATTCAATAATCTTGGACTTCTCATAATCGACGAGGAGCAGCGCTTCGGTGTTGCCCAAAAAGAAAAGCTGAAGCAGATGGCGGGTAACGTTGACGTACTGACTCTGACTGCTACTCCTATTCCGAGAACTCTCAATATGGCAATGAGCGGTATCAGGGATATATCTATACTTGATGATGCACCGGGTGACAGACTTCCCGTTCAAACCTACGTGCTTGAGCACGACGAGCTGATAATAGAGGAGGCTATCCGACGTGAACTTCGTCGAGGTGGACAGATATTCTATCTCTACAACAATATTGACAATATAAAAACGGTTGCCGCAAGGCTGTCGGCTCAGATTCCCGATGCAAGGATAACCGTCGCACACGGCAGAATGGACAAAGAGGAGCTTGAGGACATATGGAGTTCAATGCTTGCAGGAGAGATAGATATCCTCATAAGCACGACTATTATCGAAACGGGTGTCGATATTCCAAACGCAAACACCCTTATAGTTGAAAATGCTCATAAGCTCGGTCTTTCACAGCTTCATCAGATAAGGGGTCGAGTCGGTCGCTCGTCGAGGCGTGCTTACGCATATTTCACATATCCACGCGGTCGTGCGATATCCGAAATATCCACCAAGCGTCTTGAGGCGATAAGAGAATATGCGGAATTCGGAGCAGGCTTTAAGATAGCTCTTCGCGATATGGAGATAAGAGGTGCAGGAAATCTGCTCGGGGCCGAGCAGCACGGCCATCTCGATGCTATCGGTTACGACCTTTACATCAAACTCTTAAACGACGCAGTGCTTGAAGAAAAGGGAGAAAAGGTAGAGGAAAAGCCCGATTGCACCGTGAATCTCATATGCGACGCATTTCTCCCGGAGCGTTACGTTTCATCATCCTCACAGAGAATGGAGCTATATAAGCGCATAGCTATGATAGATACCACAGAGGACAGAGAGGATCTTATCGACGAGCTCTACGACCGCTTCGGAGATCTCCCCCGCCCTGCCCGCAATCTTGTGGATATAGCTTATATAAGAGCGAAGGCTATCGCCTGCGGAGTCCTGAAAATAGACCAGGTAGGCACAGAGGTTCACATATACCCCGTGAAATTCGACTGGGGCATATGGTCGGAGCTCAGCCGCCTCAACGGGGGGAAGATAAAGGTCATTATGTCCTCGTCTCCTTACCTCAATTTCCGTTTTACAGGCTCGGATAAGATAAATGAGTCGCTTGAAAAGTTATTTGAAGATTATCTGCGTCTTGAAAAAGAGGAAAAAGACGGAGAAGAGTAATTTTTTGAAATTCTCTTCCATTATCGCCTGTTCGGTGATATAATTATAAAAAAGTTAGATTTCGGAGTAAAATATGAAAAGAATAAAACTGATAAAGACTGTATCACTTATTCTCGGTCTGTTTCTTATGCTCACTGCTCTCACATCCTGCGGAAAAAATATGGGTAAACCGCTGATGACTCTCGGGAGCGAGGAAATAACGGTAAACATGTATAGACTTCTTCTCTCAAGAATGAAAGGTAATTACGGTGGTGGAGACGATACCGTCTGGGACACCGAATGGGAGGACGGCAGAACGTATAACGAGATATTCACAGGCTTTGTAAAGCAGAACGCCATGACTTATCTCTGTGCTATGCACGAATTTGGGAAGCTTGGTCTGAAGCTGCCCGACAGCACTGTAAAGAAGATAGATTCTCTTATGAAGTCGATGACGGAGGACCACGGCGACGGAAGTAAGGATAAGCTGAATTCCATTCTTGCTCAGTTCGGAGTGAACTACGATATCCTACGTGAGATGTACCTCACCGAAGAAAAGCTCAGCATGCTAGAGGAGCATCTTTACGGGGAGAACGGCACCGAGGCGATATCCGAAACCATCCGTGACGAATATTATAAGAACAACTACGTGCGTATAAAGCAGATATTCTTCTATACAGCAAATAAGCCGGTTACAAATGAGGACGGCAGCTACGTATACGACGAGGAAGGACACGTTACAACAAGAGACTATACCGAAGAGGAACTTGCAGAACAGAAGGAAAAGGCAGACAGGGTAATGACGTCTCTCACCGCAGGCCAGGATTTCGAGCTTATTATGGCTTCACAAAATGAGGACAGCGCCGCTTCCGTTTATCCAAGCGGATATTACCTCACAAAAACTTCGGAATACGTAAAAGAAGTAATTGACGTCGCATTTGAGCTTAGCGAAAACGAATTTGTGCGAGTTGAATCCGAGTACGGCATCCATATAATCAAGCGCTTCCCTCTTGAAGAAAAGGGGTATGCGTCCGGTACAAACTCTGATTTCTTTACAAACTTTGAAAAGATGCTCAGAACTGATCTCTTCACCGCTTATCTCTCAAAATACGAATCCGAAATAAAGATAGACGATGAACTGCTCTCAAAATACGACGTAAAGAGCGCCGCCACAAACACAATATACTAAAAATAAAACCGATTGCCTCTCGGCAATCGGTTTTTATTATATCAAACTTCTTTTTGGGGATCCAAAAGTTCTCGGTCTTGTAAATCTGTCGATATAGCAAACCGGCAGATTCATTATAAGAACGGCAAGAGCCACGCCCTCGGGGATACCGATAAAATATCTGATAAGAACTGTCAGAATACCACAGAGCGCTCCGAATACAAGCCGTCCTACGTTCGTTACCGGAGAGGTAGCGTAATCTGTCGCCATAAAGAACGCCGCAAGAATAAGTCCGCCTGCGAACACCTCACTGAAAACGAATGCGACAACGTCATCATTCTGAGGGAACAGAGCAGTAAAGAGCAGAACGCTTCCTATGAAGGAGACGGGAATATGCCAGGTAATAACACGGCGTATAAGCAGATAAAGACCGCCTATAATAAGGAGCACCGATGACACCTCACCGATAGCACCTCCGCATTTTCCCGTTATAAGGTCAACCCAGGCAATATCGGGAAGATTTCCTTCCGCAAGCGACGCAAGGGGCGTTGCCGACGAAAGAGTGTCTGCAATCTTTTCACCGGAAGCAAAAATTCCAAGACGCCTGAAAGGCTCGGTATACGTTGTCATAACTCCCGGGAAGATTGAGAGAACTACTCTTGCCGCAAGTGCGGGGTTGAGAAAATTCTTTTCTATTTCTCCGAGAAGATTCTTAAAAACTACGATAGCTAAAAATGCGCCGACTATCGGAACAAAATAAGGAACAGCCGCAGGGAGCGTAAGTCCAAACAAAAGTCCGCATACTGCCGCAGAAAAGTCACCTACCGTGACTCTTCTTTTCCTTATTTTCTGATAAGCAAATTCAAAAGCGACCGATGAGGCAACCGATAAAAGCACAACGGCAAGTGCACGCAGTCCAAAGCATATAACGCCCCAGACAAGTGCAGGAAGCAGCGCAATTATCACGTCTGTCATTATAGAACGAGTTGTATCCTCGTGTCTTATGTGAGGGGACGGAGAAGCGGACAGTATCACTGTGCGCGTCCTATCCTCCGTTCTTCTTTCTTCATTATTCATACGTATGAAAATTCCTTTCATCTATTGCATCACGTCATAGTGTGACGTCGACGTCCTCTGCAGAGTTTTCTCTATTCTCTGACCTTCTCTGAAAAATAGCGCTCTTTGCTTCTCTAATAAAGCGCATCAGAGGTACTCTGCCGGGGCAACTGTAAGCACACAGTCCGCATTCAACACATCTCTCGGTGTCATACTTTTCCGCATCCTCATATCTGCCTTTTTCTGCGAATTTTACAATGTAATTTGGCAAAAGTCGCATCGGACAGACACTTACACACCTGCCGCATCTGATGCAAGAATAATTTTCATCGTCTGAAGCGCAAGTATCCTCCGAGAGAACAAGAACAGAGAACGTGTTCTTCGTTATGGGAGCATTTACGTCCTTCTGTGCAGTTCCCATCATAGGTCCACCGTCAATTATCTTTCTCGGCTCTTTTTTCAGTCCCCCGCAGTAGTCAATAAGGGACTTATACGTAGCGCCAATAGGTGCAAGGACGTTTTTAGGTGTTGCTACACAGTCACCCGAAACGGTAACGATCCGCTCAATAAGTGGCATTCCGTAAGCAAAAGCTCTGTATATCGCCGCACAGGTCTCGGCGTTAAAAACAATGCATCCAACGTCTATGGGGAGCTTGCCCTTCGGTACTTCCTTGCCCGTGAGCGCATAAACGAGCTGACGCTCATCACCCTGGGGATATTTCGCACGCATGACCCTTATGCGTATCATCTTGCTCTCGCCTATTTTTTCCGCAAGTTTCTCTACTGCATCAAGCTTGTTATCCTCAACGGCAATATCAGCGCTGCGAAGTCCGAGAGCCTTTAATATTATCTTTGTTCCGTTGATTATCTCAACCGGGCGCTCAAGCATAAGTCGGTGATTTGCCGTTACGTAGGGCTCACTCTCGGCACAGTTGACTATAAGACGCTCTGCCTTACCGACAGCAGACTGTATCTTCGTCCAGGCCGGAAAGGAAGCGCCACCCATGCCCGAGATCCCCGCATTTCTGATCACTTCAACTATTTCTTGAGTCGTGGTCTCGGTCAGCTTCTTTTCGCAAGGCTTTATGTCAGGGGAAAGCTCATATTCTCCGTCGTTTTCTATGACGACGCACTCAGCCTCCTCCCCCGCAAGCCTATCTATTGACTTGACTATTCCGGAAACGCTCGAATGTATAGGACAGCCAAGCTCCCCACAGGCCTCACCTATGACCTGGCCTCGAAGCACTCTGTCACCGACCTTAACGACGGACTTGCAGTGATCGCCGATATGCCGTGACAAAGGTATACGTATTTCCGCAGGGGGAGTCATCTTCTCGATAGGAGAATTTCGGGTATCCTTATGTTCGGCTATGTGTAAGCCACCCCTGAACGTATATGTCAAAAGTATCAACTCCTTCTGTTTATGTAGGACTTGTATATATTTTAACTTATTTTTTGTAAAAACGCAATACCGCGTATGAAATTTACTTCAATTTGAGAAAATAATATTGTATTTTTGAAAAAACAAATATTTTTTGGCAAAATTACAAAAATAGGGGTTGACAAACTCCAAAAGATATGATATAATATCGTGCGTTGTCGGAATCCGACAGCAAAAATGTGGCGGAGTAGCTCAGTTGGCTAGAGCAATCGGTTCATACCCGATAGGTCATGGGTTCAAGTCCAATCTCCGCTACCATTCGGCCCGTTGGTCAAGCGGTTAAGACACGGCCCTTTCACGGCTGTAACATGGGTTCGATTCCCGTACGGGTCACCAAAAAGCAAAAAAGGAACTGCAATTGCAGTTCCTTTTTTGTTTTTTGACGCTTCTGTTTAGGGTCGGCACAGCGCAGGAATGAAAACAATATCAATCAACTTCAGAATAGGTCCTGCGCATGGGGACGCAACATTGGTAGCGCGCCGTGAAACGCGCGCACCAAATTTCCGTACGGAAACCGCAGATTTCACCTAAGCATCACACAAAAGCAGAAAAGATTTACATATACGTATTGATTTTTCACACAATAAGTGTTACAATCATTTATTACCATAATATATTAACGGAGGTATTTTTAACGTTGACAGCACACAACAGATCTAAAGAGGAGCTTCTTGCGGAGCTTTCCTCTGACATTCAAAACGGTCTCACGTCAGCTAAGGTTGCCGAAAGGCAAAAGAAATTCGGCGAAAACCGCCTGAAGGAAAAGAAAAAGAAGAGCATGTTTATGCGCTTCATCGATCAGTTTAAAGACGTTATGATCGTGATCCTTCTTATCGCCGCACTCATTTCATTCGTCATTGCCTGTGTAGAGAAAAATCCGAAGGAATTTTTTGAACCTGCGCTTATTCTTCTCATCGTTATCCTCAACGCTGTAATGGGTGTTATGCAGGAAAGCAAGGCCGAAAAAGCACTTGACGCATTAAAAAGTATGTCTGCACCGCACGCAAGAGTTATCCGTGATGGCAAAGAAATGGTCATCGATGCCGCAGAGCTTGTCCCGGGTGACATAATCAAGCTTGAGGCCGGAGATTTCATTCCTGCCGACGCAAGACTGCTCCACAGCGTCAGCCTTAAGAGCGAAGAATCTGCTCTCACCGGTGAATCCGTTCCCTCGGAAAAGGACGCAGAGTCAATAATTGATGAAAAAGCACCCCTTGGCGACAGAAGTAATATGGTCTTCTCGGGCTGCAGCGTTACCTACGGTACTGCAATAGCTATCGTAACCGCAATAGGTATGGATACCGAAATGGGTAAGATCGCAAATCTTCTCGACAGCGAGACAGAGGGGCAAACCCCTCTCCAGCAGAAGCTTGCTCAGCTCGGTAAATACCTTGGTATAATGGCGCTCGTTGCTTGCGGTATAATTTTCGTGATCGGACTTCTTAATAAGATCCCCGTACTTGAAATATTTATGACTGCGGTATCTCTTGCTGTCTCTGCTATTCCCGAGGGACTTCCTGCAATAGTAACGATAGTTCTTTCGATCGGCGTTCAGCGCATGGTAAAGAGAAACGCACTGATCCGCCGTCTTCCTGCAGTTGAAACGCTCGGAAGCGCTTCCGTCATCTGTTCGGATAAGACGGGTACACTTACACAGAACCGCATGACACTCGTCAGAGCCTACGTTGACGGTGCCTCCGATTGTGAGAAAATAACAAACAATAACACGGATGCTATAAAAAAGCTTCTTCGCTACGGTACTCTCTGCTGTGACGGCTCGGTGATCTTCACCGACGACGGCGAGCAGCATATAGGCGATCCCACAGAGACTGCAATAGTACTTGCGGCACACAAAAACGGCATGCCGAAGGACGCTCTTAATACCGAAGCTCCCCGTCTTGCCGAGATCCCATTCGATTCGGACAGAAAGCTTATGACTACCGTCAATAAGATAGACGGTAAGAACATAGTTATCGTCAAGGGTGCTTTTGATATGATGGCTCCCCGCTGCATCGCAGGTGATATCGAAGCTGCAAGAGAAATGACGAACACGATGAGTGCCGATGCACTCCGCGTTCTCGCCGTTGCCTACAAGGAGATAGACGAAATCCCTGCAAATCCCACCTCCGAAGAGCTTGAGGCAGGACTTACCTTTATGGGACTTGTCGGTATGATAGACCCGCCAAGACCTGAAGCAAAGGCTGCTGTTGCTATCTGCCGCAAGGCAGGCATCAAGCCCGTAATGATAACGGGTGACCACGTAGTTACCGCCTCCGCTATCGCAAAAGAGCTCGGAATACTTGAAGATGGCGACAGGGCCATCACGGGCGCGGAGCTTGACGCAATGAGCGATGACGAGCTTGACGCAGTAGTTGAGCAGATATCTGTATATGCGAGAGTTTCGCCCGAAAACAAGATACGCATAGTCAAGGCTTGGCAGCGTAAGGGTCAGGTCGTTTCGATGACCGGTGACGGCGTTAACGACGCTCCTGCTCTCAAGGCCGCCGATATAGGCTGTGCAATGGGTATCACGGGTACGGACGTTGCAAAGGGTGCAGCTGACATGACGCTCACCGACGATAACTTTGCTACGATAGTTGATGCAGTAAGAGAAGGCCGTGGAATCTATGCCAACATCAAAAAAGTCGTTGGCTTCCTTCTCGGAACTAATATAGGAGAAGTATTTACCGTATTCTTTGCGATGCTCCTCTGGCATAAAACTCCCCTACTCTCAATGCAGCTTCTTTGGATAAACCTCGTAACCGACTCTCTCCCTGCGATCTCACTTGGTATGGAAGCGGTTGAAAAGGACATTATGGATAAAGCTCCCAAGCCCAAGAGCGAGGGCATCTTCGCCCACGGTCTCGGCGTTCAGGTCGTTTTCCAGGGCCTTATGTTCGCAGCACTCACTCTTATCGGCTTCTGGATAGGCGATAGAACCGGAGTAGAGCACGCAGGCCAGACTATGGCGTTTATGATACTCTCACTCACGCAGATCGTTCAGGCATTCAATATGCGTTCACAGCGTTCACTCCTTAAGATCGGCCCCTTCGGAAACAGCAAGCTAAACGGCTCTGCACTTCTCTCACTCGCACTTGTTTGCCTTGTTCTCTTCGTTCCCGGTCTTAACAGCGCATTCGGTCTGATCTATCTTCCCACTCATATGTACTTCATAGCACTCGGACTTATCATAGTTCCCTTTATCGTTATGGAGCTCGCAAAGCTGTTTGGATTTATCAGACACCATCATTGATAAATAAAAAGGCTGTCAAATGACAGCCTTTTTTGCTTTTTATTTTGAAAGATATTTGTCTATTGCTTTTGCGGCAGTCTTACCTGCACCCATAGCTGAGATAACGGTAGCCGCGCCCGTAACGGCATCACCGCCGGCGTAAACCGCATCTCTCGAGGTAAGACCGTCCTCATTTACTATTATTCCGCCACGCTCAGTAACTTCAAGACCGTCTGTCGTATCCTTTATAAGAGGATTCGGTGATGTTCCGATAGAGATTATTACGGTATCAACGTCAAGAACAAATTCTGATCCCTCAACGGGAACGGGGCGACGGCGTCCTCTCTCATCAGGCTCACCAAGCTCCATCTTTATGCACTTCATACCCGTAACGAAGCCGTTTCTCGGGTCTCGAGCATCTTCAGGATTGTTAAATCCAAGAATTTCTATTGGGTTATTGAGAAGACGGAAATCTATTCCCTCCTCTATTGCGTGCTCGACCTCTTCCTTTCTTGCGGGAAGCTCCTCCATTGAACGGCGGTAAACTACATATACCTTCTCCGCACCAAGACGAAGCGCAGTTCTTGCCGCATCCATAGCAACGTTTCCGCCTCCGACGACCGCTACTCTACCGCCTTTCATAACAGGCGTCACAGGGTCGCTCTTATAAGCCTTCATAAGATTGCTTCTTGTAAGGAATTCGTTTGCTGAGTAAACTCCCTTAAGCGATTCTCCGGGAATCCCCATAAAATTGGGAAGTCCTGCACCTGAGCCTATAAACACCGCCTCATAGCCCATTTCAAAAAGCTCGTCAACGGTAAGCGTCTTTCCTATTACTACGTTAGTCTCGATATCTACACCGAGAGCCTTCAGTCCCTCGACCTCTTTTGCAACGATTCTCTTCGGCAGACGGAATTCGGGGATACCGTAAACAAGCACACCACCGGCGGTATGAAGCGCCTCGTATACCGTCACCTTATAGCCCT
>SVUB01000044.1 GCA_015063495.1 Oscillospiraceae bacterium | reverse complement strand
GGGCGTTGTAACAAGCGTTACCTTCAAGGGCGTTCACTATGAGATCATCGTTGATATCGGCGGATTTAAGTGGATGATTCAGACGACCGATTTCGTAGCACAGGACGAGCATATAGGTCTTTACATAGAGCCGGATGCTATTCACGTTATGAAAAAGTCGGAATACTCGGACAAGTTTGGCGACTATTCTTCTTACAGCGATGAGCTTGACGAGCTTTCTGTCAACACAGAGGAGGAGTGATAGGTGAAGAACAGATCATTTCTTCAAAAGTGCCTCGCTGCACCCCATATGGTGTGGACGGTGCTCTTTATCATTGCCCCTCTTATCTTTGTTGCGTATTACGCTTTTACCGATAGCGAGGGTGCTTTTACCTTTGATAATATTCTCAAGGCCACCGAGGCGGATTATATGGTTATTTTCTTCCGCTCCGTCAGTCTTGCACTCATAGCGACCTTTATCTGTCTTGTTATTGCATATCCGCTTGCTTACAGCATCTCAAGAAGCAAAGCAAGCTCGCAGAAGATAATGATAATGCTCGTTATGCTTCCCATGTGGATGAACTTCCTTATCCGTACATATTCCTGGATGTCTATTCTTGAGGATACGGGATTTATCAATCAGCTTCTTATGAAGATAGGTCTTGAGCCTGTTCATATGATAAATACCAGCGGTGCGGTAGTTCTCGGTATGGTCTATAATTTCCTGCCTTATATGATACTGCCGATATATTCGGTTATGGTAAAGATTGACAACCGTCTTGTTGAGGCTGCTTCCGATCTTGGCTGTAACAGCTTTGGCGTAATGACGAAGGTCATTTTTCCGCTAAGTGCCTCAGGCGTTGTTTCGGGCATAACTATGGTCTTTGTTCCGTCGATAAGTACCTTCTACATATCGCAGAAGCTCGGCGGCGGTAACTTTGACCTGATAGGAGATACTATCGAGCGTCAGTTCCAGCAGGCGTATAACTATAATCTCGGAGCGGCGATATCGCTTATCCTTATGGTTCTCATACTTATCTGTATGGCTGTTATGAACCGATTCTCCGACGAGGATGGAGGAGGTATGATAGTATGAAAACACTTTCAAAGCTCTATACACTTCTCATTTTCGTTTTCCTCTATGCGCCTATCGCAATTTTGGTGCTCTTTTCGTTTAACTCATCAAATTCCACCGGTGTATTTACCGGATTTTCGCTCCACTGGTATGAGGAGCTCTTTCGTGACGGTGCAACCCTTGCCGCACTGAAAAATACGCTTATACTTGCCGTTACGTCGTCTGTGATCGCTACCGTTATCGGTACTGCGGCAGCTGTCGGCATTGACAGAATGAAGAATCAGTATATTAAGGGTACACTTATAAGCGCTACGAATATCCCGATGATGAATCCCGATATTGTAACGGGCATTTCTATGATGCTTCTCTTCGTATTTGTCGGCGGACTTCTTAAGCTTGATAATAATCTGAGCTTTGCCACCTTGCTAATTGCTCATATTACGTTCAATCTGCCTTACGTTATCCTTTCGGTGCTTCCAAAGATAAAGCAGCTTGACCCTCAGCTTCCCGAAGCGGCAATGGACCTTGGATGCACACCTATGAAAGCATTTTTTAAGGTCGAGCTTCCTGCAATTCTTCCCGGCGTACTTACGGGACTCATAATGGCGTTTACGCTATCGCTTGATGATTTTATAATCAGCTATTTTACTATCGGAAGCGGTTTTGAGACTCTGCCGATAAGGATTTATTCGATGACCAAGAAGCGTGTTACACCCGATATGTATGCGCTTTCCACACTTATCTTCATTGCCATACTCCTGCTGCTTATCCTTTCAAACGTGACAAGCGCAAGGGCAGAGAAGAAAACAAAAAAGAAATAAGTTATTTTAGTTAAGGAGCAGAAACAAACTTTGAAAAGATTTTTTTCGGTTCTTGCAGCGTGTCTTTTCCTCGTGCTTCCGATTTTCTCGCTTGCCTCTTGCGGTGGTGAGAATGCAGTGGCAGAGGATGATGCCGTAGAATACAGAGGCACTATCAACGTTTATAACTGGGGAGAGTATATTTCCGATGGCTCGGAGGATTCCTTTGACGTAAACGCTGAATTTACAAAGGCTACGGGTATAAAGGTAAATTACACCACATATGCTTCAAACGAGGATATGTACGCAAAGCTCAAGAGCGGCGCAACGGGATATGACGTAGTTATCCCCTCAGACTATATGATAAAGCGTCTTCTTGACGAGGGAATGCTTGAGAAGCTGAACTTTGATAATATTCCCAATTATAAATACATTTCCGAGGAGTTCCACGAGCCTTATTATGACCCCACGGGTGAATATACCGTTCCTTATACCTATGGAATGGTCGGAGTTATTTATAATACCTCGCGCGTAAGCGAAGAGGATACAGGCACATGGGATCTTCTTTGGAACGAAAAATACAAGGGTGACATCCTGCAATATAATAATTCCCGAGATGCGTTCGGAACTGCCATGTATAGGCTTGGTATAGATGTAAATACTACCGATGAGGGCGAATGGAGAAAGGCTCTCGAGGCTCTCGCAGAGCAGAAGTCGCTCGTTCAGAGCTACGTAATGGATGAGATATTCAATAAGATGGAATCGGGAGAGGCGGCAATTGCTTCCTATTATGCAGGCGACTACCTCACAATGTCCGAGAATAACGAGGATCTTGCATTCTACTATCCCGAAGAGGGAACAAATATATTCATTGACGCTATGTGCATCCCGAAGGGCTCAAAGAATAAAGAGCTCGCAGAGATATATATCAACTATATGCTCTCGGAAGAGGCGGCGATAGCCAACGCTGAATATATCTGCTATGCAAGCCCGAATACTCTCGTTACAGAGAGTGAAGAATATATTGAATATATGGGTGAGGACTGGATAGCACTTCTTTACCCTGAAAATTTCGATTTCAAAACGGAATATGATAAGAATTGCTATAAGAGCCTCCCCACAGAGACTCTTAATATGCTGAACGGACTCTGGGAAGAGCTGAAGATAGACAGTAATCTCGGTGCGTGGGTATACGTTTCCTGCGTTGCGATAATAGTTCTTCTTGTCGTCTGGGGAATATCGTCTTTCATTGTAAAAAAGAGAAGAAGCAGATATTACTGATAAAAAGGAGGAAAACATATGTCAGTTATTACTGTTACAAAGGACAATTTTGAAAACGAGGTAATGAAGAGCGAAAAGCCTGTGCTTCTTGATTTCTGGGCTCCCTGGTGCGGACCTTGCCGTATGATGTCGAAGGTTATCGACGAGATAGCAGAAGAGGCTGTGGATTTTGTAGTCGGCAAAGTAAACGTTGACGAGGAGCAGGAGCTCGCACAGCAGTTTGGTGTTATGAGTATTCCTTCACTTTTTGTGCTAAAGGGCGGTGAGATCACTGCACGCTCACTTGGAGCAAAACCGAAAGCACAGGTTCTTGAAATGCTTAAATAAAAGAAGAGCCGCAGGCAGACGCCTGCGGCTTTGCTATAAGTTTACTATGAAAAAAGGGGAAGCGTCGAGGCTTCCCCTGAGTTTTTTATTTAGGGACGAAGTGTAGGTGACCAACCTTCGTTATTTTCCGTTTCAACGGGCTTTGTGGTGACTACCGGTTTTGCAGTTGTAGTCTCTTCCGGAGTGGTTGTTTCCTCGGGAGACGTTGTTTCTGCAGGTACCGTTGAGGTGTCATCCGGTAAGGTTGAGCTTATGTTTTCCTTATCTATTCCAAGTGTCGATGCCTTAGTTGTGTCACCGAACTCGTAACTTACCAGCGCAAAGATATCATCATATGCCGCACCGTCGATAATACCGAGTGAAGCGAGCTGGTCTGCATATGTAACGTCCGAGCCTTCGGGCGTTATGAGAAGCATATTCCAAATTATTTCACCGAGCTTTTCGGCGGTCAGATAGAAATACAGATCGTCGTCTTCGGTATATGTATAAAGCTTCTCACTTCTTGCAAGAGTGAATACATTTTCTGAATTCACATCAGTGTGGCCGAGTGCACGAAGACAAAATGAAAGCATATCGTCAAGTCTTACGTAACGCTCCGGGAAGAAAAATCTTCCGTTTTCGACTTTGACAATTCCAAGAGAAGCCGCATATGACGCAAGCTTACTGTGGGTATCGAAAAATTCTTCGGGCCCGTCAAATGAATTTGCTGCATCTTCTTCTCCGATCACCCTCATAAGGATAGCGATAGCATCAAGTCTTGTTATCTTTTCGTTTGGCTCAACATCAGGTATAAGGAAAAGTGCCTTAACTGCTTCAAACGGTGTGAGTGAATCGGTTGCACCGCTTCCTATTACTGCCGATGCAAAGAATGAGCCGAGAATAACTACAGCGAGAAGCGAAACTAAAACTGACGTTAATTTTGTTTTTTTCATAAAATCTTATCCTTTCAGCTTCGGATATATATGTACTATTATAGTGTACCACAAGACGGAAATTTTGTCAAGATACTTGACATAAGGATTTATTTGTATTATAATGGCGTCGATATATTTGAAGGGGTATCCGAAAGGATTTAATATGGAATTGGGTGAGATACCCAAGCGAGCCCGTCGCCGTGAGGATAAAAGCGGGGAACACGTCTGCCGCAACAGACGAGACGCCATTGGCTGTAGCCGAGAAGGCAGTTCCCATGTCTCCGAGCCGGAATACTTGCCCCGAAAAAGCCGCAGTACCTCGATGTCAGGTGAAGGCTTTTCTTTTGTATCGAAAAATATGGTCAATGACCAAAAAGAAAAGGAAAAGAAAGTATGAAAAAAACAAATCTATTTATGCGTTTGTTTTCGCTTGTACTTGCGCTCAGCTTTGTTGCGGCAATGGCTTTTGCACTCGTATCCTGCGGAAATAATAAGGGTGTCGAAAATGACACTTCTCTTGACACCGCCTCTGAAAAGGCTGAGATCACTATTACCGTACAGGTGAAAGGCTCTGACGGAAACGTTACAATTTTCATGATAACGACCGGTGAGGAGTTCCTTCGCGGCGCACTTGAGCAGGAAAATCTTGTTGAGGGCGACGAGAGCGAATTCGGACTTTATGTTAAAGTCGTTAACGGAGAAAGAGCCGATTACGATAAGGATAAAGCGTACTGGTCCTTCTATAAGGGTGATGAATACCTGATGTCGGGTATTGATACAACTCCTATTGCAGACGGCGATGTATTCCGCATCGAATATACCAAAGGGTAAGGGAATATGTTTGCAAGCAAACGTCGAGGGTTATCTGTAAAAGAGATATCCGTATTCGCCATGCTCGGCACAGTGCTTTTTCTTGGCGATCTTCTTATGGAATGGGCACCTAATATACATTTTGTCGGTGCGCTTATCGTCGTTTATACGCTGGTGTATCGCAAAAAGGCGCTTGTTCCTATTTACATCTACGTTCTTATGAACGGACTGTATGCAGGCTTTAGCCTTTGGTGGATGCCGTATCTTTATATATGGACAATTCTCTGGGGAATGACGATGCTTTTGCCCAGAGGACTTCATTTTGCTGTGGCGACAGTTATCTATTCTGCTGTATGCGCCCTTCACGGATTTATTTTCGGAGCTCTTTATGCTCCGGCGCAGGCGATAATGTTTGGGTTCGATTTTGAAACCACGATAGCATGGATAGTGGCGGGGATTCCCTTTGACATTATCCACGGCCTTGGAGATCTTGCCGTATCGGTTATAATAATTCCGATGACGGCGCTTCTCTCAAGACTTGAGCGTGTTCCGCTCCCTTACAGAATAAAAAAGAGGGCTGACTCAATTTGAGTCAGCCCCATTTTTATTTACAGTGTGTGTTTTCAAAGAATGTTTCTTCCGTCATTGCACAAAGTGCGTGGTAGACCGGAAGATGCATTTCCTGAACCTTAAAGGTCTCCATTTCGGGAACTCTTATCGTAACGTCGCAAATATCGGAGAGGTTGCTTTCTCTTTCTCCCGTCATAGCCACGGTCTTAATTCCCATGGCCTTTGCAAGAGTTGCGGCATAAACGCAGTTCTTGGAATTGCCCGAGGTGGAGATAACAATAAGCGTGTCTCCGGGCTTTCCGAGGCCGAGAAGCTGCTGTGCGAATGTCATCATAGGCTCGGTATCGTTAAGAAACGCCGTTGTGAGTGCGGGATGACCGCAGAGCGAGACGGCAGGGAGTGAGCCTTCAAGCGTGTCGGCAAGAGCTTTTCCCGTTTCTCCCATAGCAGAGAGCTTTTCTGCAAGAGAGGGATCAATTTTTCTCTTGAATTTGAAGCTTTTTAAGAGCTCACCTATGATATGCTCACTGTCAGAGCAGCTTCCGCCGTTTCCGCAAGCGAAAAGGCATCCACCGTGCTCGTAAGTTTCACAGATTGCCTCATATGCTTTGAGCACCTCATCTTTACATACCGTAAGAGCAGGGTAGCGACAGAAAAGCTCTTCAAAAATAATTTTTACAGATTCCTTCATTTGCTTTACCTCTTTTTGAGACTTATCTTTCCTTTGAAATAAGCCATTCTATAAGCTTTGTGTCAAGATAGGCATCATCCCAGCTGGAGTGACCTACACCGTGGAGAATAGTCAGCTTTGCGTTTCCGCCCTCGCTGTTTACCTTGTCTACCATTTCAACCGAGTTCTTAAGCGGAACTGCAGTATCTGCATCACCGTGAAAAGCCCATATAGGCATATCTTTAATGAGATTACATCTCCAGGAAAGACCGCCGCCGCAGATAGGAGCAATAGCGCTGAAATAATCGGGGTACGTTATTCCCATTTCCCAGGTGCCAAATCCGCCCATACTGATTCCTGTTATACTGATTCTGCGCTTGTCGGCGTTATAGTCGTCAGCAACCTTATCTATAAGTGCCTTAAGCTCTATAACAACGTTGTTCCAGACGAAGACCTCGGGGCACTGAGGGCAGAGAAGTATCGCGGGAAGCTCTGCTCCCTCGGAGCAATATTTTGGAAGAGCGTGCTTTTTTACTCTTTCAAGCTCATCCTTGCCGTTTCCTCTCTCTCCTGCACCATGGAGGAATACTATCATCGGATATTTCTTTTCGGGAGAATAGTCTCTCGGTAGAAAAACGTAATAACCCATATCAAACTGTCCGTTTGATGCTGAAAAAATGTTCTTTTCCATAACTGCTCCTTATTCTTTTGCGGCGAGTGCAGCAAGTGAGAGCGCTGCATAGTCTCCAATATTTTCTCCAAGTCCTGCAGGAACTACCTTGCAGACGTCAAGTGAGTAGGAAAGACACTCTTTCTTCATCACCTTTTCCATCGAGGGGACGATAAGACCGGAGCTGCGCATAAATACTCCGCCGAGAATAATTCTCTCGGGGTTGAGGATGTCAACGAGTATACTCAGAGTTCTTCCGAGCTTTTCTCCGCAATTTCTGTAAATTTCAAGGCAGAACTCGTCATTTTCTTTTTCGGCAAGATCGCCGATGTTTTTTGCAGATATGTTTTCAAGCGATCCGGCAACCCTGAGAAGCTTTGGTGTTTCACCACGAGCAAGTGCCTCTGTGACAGCAAGTCTGCCGAGCTGTGCAATACCGCCTCCGCTGCAATAACCCTCGCAGGAGCCGTATTTGCCGAAGCCAAACGGGCCACCCTCGGTAAGACGCACGTGTCCTATCTCGCCTGCCATATCATTTGTTCCGCTATAGAGCTTTCCGTCGAGTATAAGTCCTGCTCAAAGACCTGTACCGAAAGTGAGAAATACCACGTTGTCAAAGCCTTTACCTGCACCAAAGAGCCATTCAGCAACAGCACAGGCGTTTGCATCATTCTGAAGCTTTGATTTTATACCCGTGCTCTTTTCAAAAAATTCGGTAACGTGTATATTGTCCCAATCGGACAGATTAGGAGGGGAGAGAATTACTCCCCTCTTTGCGTCAAGCGGACCCCCGCAGCTGATTCCGAGGCCTGCAATGTCGGAGTGTTCGAGAGAGTTTGCAAACAGTATGTTGTCTATCTCTGCGAGAAACAGGTCAAGCACTTCACCGGGCGTTTTTTCGGCCGTTGGAAACTTTTTCTTGTCTATTATGGAGAGCGAACCATCCTTACTCTCACCGAGGCTTACGGCACATTTTGTGCCACCTATGTCAATCCCTAAATAATACATATTTCACCTCATATCACTTTGTGAAAACGTAGGGAAGCTCGGGGCTTCTCTTAGGATGTGCCTCACCGAAGCCCTCGAATTCATCCCAGAAGCCGACCTTCTTCATAGCTTCCTTGTAAGCTTCGTAATCGATATCGATGATATTTGTAAAGTAGTGGTTCTTGCCCTTTACGCCGTCGTATTCCCATTCGATGAAGTAGAAATGCTTTTCGTCGGTAAGCATATCCTTGTTCCAGATGCGTGTAACACTGTCAGCCTTTGCGGTTATAGTGTTTTCTATAAGCTTTTCACCTGTCGTTATATCAGTAACGCTGAAGCATACCTTCTTATCCTCGTTTAGATCATTTAAAACGCAGAGAGGAAGCTGACCGTTCTCGGGCTCCTCGCCAAAGAGGGTGATTATCTGATTTGCAAGAAGAGTAATGCGGAATTTATCGGTAGACGTGCCGTCGTTGGTTACGCAGGAAGCGTGAGTCTGCCAGTCGGGATGAGGATCGATGACTTCTCTGTTCCAAAGTACTCCTCTCGGCGGTCTCTTTTCATCGGTCCAAGGCCAGAGCTGTTCGGGAGAGATGAAGCGTGCGAGAGAGTCGGGAGAAGGACAGCCGTGGTAGCCCGTTTCCGAAGCAAAGTGGCAGATTGAGTTTTTATAGAAATCACTCTTGAAGTAGTCACGGGGGCCCCAGAGGTGAAGCTCAGATGCAGAGTATCTCTTGTTCTGTCTGTATATCTCATCGGAGAGATAAGGTGATGAGGGGAGATAGGGCCTTGTCTGGTCGTGAATACGAAGAACGTCGGGAAGCACCTTACGTGTGAGGGCATTCTTTCCTGGGGAGATGTTGGGAAGAACGTTGTTTTCCCAGAAAATAGCCTCGTCGCACTCGTTGTCGCCTGCCCAAAGCACGATAGAGGGGTGATTGCGCAGACGCTTGACAGCAATGCTCGACTCATTAAATATCTTTTTCCTGAATTCCTCATCCTGAGGATAGAGAGCACAGCCCATCATAAAGTCGTGCCATATCATAATGCCGTGGTCATCGCAGTAATTGTAAAGCTTGTCGCTCTCAAATACGTTACCGCCCCAGATACGGATTATGGTACAACCGATATCCTCAAGCATAGGAAGGATAGCGGGTATTCTTTCCTCATCAAAGGAGTGTATGGCATCTGCAGGCACCCAGTTAGTACCCATAGCGAATATCTTTTTGCCGTTTATGCGGAATACGAACTCGCCGCTTCCGTCCTTATCGGTGATATCGGTACGCTCGAGCTCTGCCATACGTAAACCGACACGGGTGTTATACTCATCAACGATCTCGCCCTTGTAGTTCATCTTGATGTTAAGCTCATAAACGTTGGGGTCACCGTAATTTCTCGGCCACCAGAGCTTTGCATTCTCGATAACGAATCTCACGTCAAGGCAGTTATGCCAAAGACCTGCAAGCTCTTTTACGAAAACGTGATCGCCACACTTGCCTGTGACGGTGAAGGAATAATCCTTCGTTTCATCCTCTGCCATAGTCGAATTTATGTAGAGCGAGAGCTCTGCGGTATTGTTTTTTTGGTCTGTTCCGACAGCAAATGCGAAAACGTCGTCTATTCTGTTCTCAGCCTTGTTTTCTACCCATACCGATCTCCAGATACCGCCGGATACTATACGGGGCATGATGTCCCAGCCGTACATATGAGCCGCCTTGCGCATATAAAAGGCTGCCGTGCGGTGAGCCCAGATGTGTGTGTCGGGGTTGATTGTATATTTTCTTGCTGCAATGCCTGCGGGGATGATATGGACGATAATCTCGTTCTCGCCCTTCTTTATATATTCTGATACTTCAAAATCGTGAGGGATGAACATGTCCTCGACCTCGCCGATCTTGTTTCCGTTAAGGAATATCTCGGCAGCGGTATCGATACCCTCAAAATGAAGATTTACTTCCTCATTCGGAGTCTCCGCAAAAGTAAAGCTTCTGTAATAGAACATGTGAAGCTTTTCGAGATGGTAATACTTTATTGTGTTTGATGCGAGATAAAGGTCCTCTATAACGCCGGCTCTAAAGAGATCTCTTTCAAGATTTCCGGGAACTATCGCAGGAACCTTGTTATAACCTGTCTTTTCAAGACTTTCAATTGTGTTAAACGTAGGTTTTTCGGTGCGGAGCTTTTTGTTTTCGACGTAGATAAGTGACCAATCACCGTCGAGCATGATTTTGTTCCTCATATTATGTCTCCCTTGTGTTTATTTAAATGGTACAACCTTTCATACTAATATTACAATACCGTGGTTTGATATTTTCAAGAATATATTAACGGATTTAATATAAAAAATCACGGTTTTTGTTGACATGAATAAAAAACGGTTGTATAATTGTAGAAAAATGCGCAAAGGAGGGAGTATACCTTGGCAAAGGAAAATAAGCTGTATTTTTTGCAGACAAAAGAGGGGGATTACGCTGAAAACGCAAAATATCTTCATATCGAGAAGCGAGTATACAAATATGACCCCAAGGCAGAGAACTCCTTTCATTGGCACGATTGCTTTGAGATAGAATTTTTTTGGGAGGGCGACGAAGGAATACACATTCTCAACGGCGAGAGCATGAATGTGCGCAGAGGAACAATGTATATGATAACTCCTGCCGATTTTCATACGATGTACCGCAAAAACGGTGATGGAATGATGAAATACTTTAATGTAAATTTTAACGAATATGCTCTTTCAGAGGATATTATCAGACTTATAGGTGAGTGTGGAGTAACGAAAAACACCGAGGTGAGCGAGGAGGAGTGTGAATTTCTTTACAGAGACTTTAAGCTTCTCTACGAGGAATACAATTCCGATAATCCGTTCAAGGAAATGATGATGCGCACCGTATTTGAGAAGATCCTTCTCACCTTTTTTCGTGCTCTTGAGAGAAACGTGCCCGAAAACAAGCGCATAATTCAGACCAGAGACGGCAACGTAAGGCACATCGTCAATTATCTGCATCTTCATTTCAGAGAACCTGTCAGCCTTTTGTCCGTATCAAGGGAGGTGCATCTGACTCCCAATTATATCGGCGAGATATTCAGAAAAGAGGTGGGCGTTTCCTTTACCGATTACGTTCAGCGCCTCAGACTTAACTATGCAACCAACCTTCTTGCATGCTCTGACCTTTCTGTAGCGGAGATAAGCTTCAAATCCGGATTTCATTCCGTGTCGTATTTTATAAAGAGCTTCAGGACCGTCACGGGCAGAACACCTCTTGAATACAGAAACTCGGTAGCAGAGAAGAGCAAAGAAAAAAAGAATTAAAAAAATGAAAAATTCTCTTGACAAAACCTTTTTACTGTGTTATAATACTGCCGTTGTCAAAAATGGGAGCATAGCTCAGTTGGGAGAGCATCTGCCTTACAAGCAGAGGGTCATAGGTTCGAGCCCTATTGTTCCCACCATATTTGGCCCGGTAGTTCAGTTGGTTAGAACGCTAGCCTGTCACGCTAGAGGTCAGGGGTTCGAGTCCCCTTCGGGTCGCCATTGCGGATTTAGCTCATTTGGTAGAGCGCGACCTTGCCAAGGTCGAGGTGGCGGGTTCGAGCCCCGTAATCCGCTCCATAAAAGAAGAAGCACGCCAAAAGGCGTGCTTCTTCTTTTATTGTACCGACGAACAGGCTTGAACCCCACAAAATCCATAAGGATTTTGTTATTGCGTGCGTCATAGAACAAACAACACTGAAAAACAAATGCGCACGCTTGGGTTCAGAGCCCCGTGCTTCACCTTAGCACACCAAAAGGTGTGCCTCTTCTTTTATCGTACCGACGAACCGGCTTGAACCCCTCAAAATCCGTCAGGATTTTGTTATTGCGTGCGTCATACAACAAACAACACTGAAAAACAAATGCGCACGCTTGGGTTCAGAGCCCAGCAGGAGGAGCCAAGAAAAGAAGCAGATACGAAATTGCGTATCTGCTTCTTTTCTTGATTTGCTTGTTGAACTTATATTAACAGTATCTTGCTTAACTGTCTTTCCGATGCCGACTGCTTGGGGATTATGTATCA
>SVUB01000043.1 GCA_015063495.1 Oscillospiraceae bacterium | reverse complement strand
CCATGCAAGGACTTTCTCTTAAAAACGTCAAGCTCTCCGTTATAGACAACAGAAACGGCAAGACCGCATTTACCGATTTTGGTGAAATGATGTTCACCCATTTCGGCCTGACAGGGCCTCTCATACTCAGTGCCTCATCACATCTTCGTGATATTGAAAAAGGAAGATACACGGCAGAGATAGACCTCAAGCCTGCACTTGATGAAAAAACGCTCGATGCAAGGATAATATCCGATTTTACAAAATATAACAACAAGGATTTTTCAAATTCCCTCTCTTCCCTGCTCCCGCAGAAAATGATAGATACGGTAGTGAGGCTTTCGGGCATAGACCCGCATAAAAAATGCAATTCGGTGACAAAAGAGGAGAGAAAAAGGCTCACGGAACTTCTAAAGCATTTTAAGGTGCCGCTCCTGCGCTTCAGGCCCATCGACGAAGCAATAATAACCTCGGGTGGTATCGAGGTCAAGGAGATAAATCCTAAAACCATGGAGTCAAAACTCGTCCGCGGACTATATTTCGCAGGCGAGATAATAGACGTTGATGCTTATACGGGGGGCTTCAATTTACAGATAGCCTTCTCCACAGCGTCGCTCGCCGCAGAAAGTGCGGTAATAAATTTTTCGGAGGAATAAAATGATAAAGGTAGCAATAGACGGGCCGAGCGGCTCGGGAAAAAGCAGCGTAGCAAAGGCTGTTTCTGCAAAGCTCGGAATAGTTTACGTAGATACAGGTGCTCTTTACAGAAGCGTTGGATACTACGTGCGCATAAAAGGTAAGGATCCAAAAAACGCCGAGGAAGTATCAGCACTTCTGCCCGAAATAAATCTTGATATTAAATACGAAGACGGAGTTCAATGCGTTTATCTGAACGGAGAAAACCTCGGAGATAAGATAAGACAGCCCGAGATATCCATGTACGCCTCTGCCGTTTCCGCCATTCCTGCGGTTCGTGAATTTCTCCTTGAAACACAGAGATCCATCGCAAGAAAAAACAGTGTCATTATGGACGGCCGTGATATTGGAACAGTCATTCTCCCCGATGCTGACGTAAAGATATTTATGACAGCATCAAACGAGGCCCGTGCACTTCGCCGCTATAATGAGCTGACCGAAAAGGGCGTAGAGGTAAAATATGAGGACGTTCTCTCCGAAATGATAGAGAGGGATAATAACGACCGAAGCCGTGCCGTTGCCCCTGCCGTTCCCGCAGAGGATGCCGTAATGTTCGACAATTCCGAATATTCACTTGAAGAAAGCATCGAATACGTAATAAAGCTCATTGAAGAAAAGACAGGTGTCACGAAATGAGAAGATCCTATAAAATAGCCCACACCCTGCTCGCAGGACTTGTGCGTTTCCTTTTCAGAGTAAAGGTAACAGGCCTTGAAAACGAACCCGGAAAATGCAGTGTTCTGCTCTGCTCAAATCACGTCACACTTCTTGATCCCATATGTATAAACGCAGTGCTCAGAGAAACAGAGCCATTCTATATGGCAAAGAAGGAGCTCTTTAAGATCCCGATAGTAAAAAGTCTGCTGAAGGCTCTCGGTGCTTATCCCGTCAACCGAGGATCGGGAGATATCGGTGCTATCCATAAAACCATAGATCTCTTAAAGAACGGCAACTGCGTAGGCATTTTTCCGCAGGGAACCAGATGTAAAGGCATAGCACCTGAAGATACTAAATTCAAGAACGGTGCCGCTCTTGTGCTCTCAAAGGTATCTGTTCCCGTTTTGCCCGTCAGAGTAAAGGTCAAGAATAACCGCTGGCGTCCCTTCAGAAAAATGGAAATAGTAATAGGAAAGCAGATTCCCGAAAACGAATTAGCATTCAATCCCAACGAACCTAAAAACGAGGAGTACGCTCGCTTAACAGAGCTTATACGCTCCCGCATACTTGAGCTTTGATTATGAAGTACGATAATCCAAATATAATCGTAGCCGAGAACGCAGGCTTTTGCTTTGGAGTCAAGCGCGCAACAGACACTCTCGAAAAGGCTATAAAGGAATCAGACGGAAATGTTAGGATATTTACTCTCGGCCACATTATACATAATACGATATACAACAACGAGCTTCTCGAAAAGGGTGTCTCTGTCCTCTCGGAGGACGATATAGAGAAAACCGCAGTCTCGGCAACAGAGGCGTCTCCCGTCAAGATATTCGTTCGCACTCACGGAGTGACCAAGGATATCAGCGAAAGACTTGAAAAATGTGCTCTGGCAAACCCTTTTTTCACATTTGAGGATTGCACGTGTCCTTTTGTAAAAAAGATACACAAAATAGCAGACGAGCACCCCGGAAGCGATACTCTTTTTATCATCTTGGGAGACCCCGCTCACCCGGAAGTTAAGGGCATCGTGAGTCATTGTGAAGGGGAAAGTATAGTTTTTCCGGATGCAGAGAGTCTTGAAAAAGCTATCTTGTCATACGATGTAGACAAATTGAACAAAAAAACAGTTGTTTTAGTAGCACAAACAACTCAAAAATTGTCGGAATGGCACAAAACTCAAAAAATTATCGAAAAGCGCTGTACAAATCCGATAATTTTTGATACAATATGTAATGTTACGGAAATCAGGCAACTTGAAGCCGCAGAGCTTGCAAGTGTCTGTGATTATATGATTGTTATTGGCGGAAAAGACAGTTCAAATACTGCTAAACTTACCGAAATATGCAAAAACATATGCAAGAACACAGTCTGGGTTGAGAACTCGGGCGGCTTAAGTCAACTGATTCCTCCCACAAATAAAAAGGTGGGCATTGCAGCAGGGGCTTCAACACCCCGCAGCATAATAGAGGAGGTATATAAAACCATGAGCACAAAAATTGAAAATTTCGAAGAAATGCTCGAAGAATCGCTTTGCAAAACTTTAAATACAGGAGATACCGTTAAGGGAATAGTAACCGCTGTTTCAAACGCCGAGCTTCAGCTCGACGTAGGATATAAAGTAACCGGCGTTATTAAGGCTGAACAGATAACCGACGACCCTTCTGTAAGCCTTAAGGATATGTTCAAGGTAGGCGACGAGGTAGAGGCTTTCGTTATCCGTGTAAGCGATATCGAGGGTATCGCAGAGCTCTCCAAGAAGCGCACAGATTCCGACAAGAATTGGAACGAGATCGTTGCAGCTTACGAGGCAAAGACAGTTCTCGAGGGCAAGGTTATCGAGGCAGTTAAGGGTGGCGTTATCGCCCTTGTAGATGCAACTCGCGTATTCATCCCCGGCGCACGTTCAGGCGTACCGAAGTCCGGCGACCTCACTACTCTCGTAGGCAAGGTAGTCAAATTCCGCATCATTGAGATAAAGGAAAGCGGACACAGAGCATACGGCTCTATCAGCGATATTCTTCGTGAAGAGAGAAAGGCGAAGGAAGATGCTTTCTGGGCAACAGCTGAGGAAGGCAAGCAGTATAAGGGCACAGTCAAGAGCATGACCACCTACGGTGCGTTCGTTGATCTCGGCGGTGTTGACGGTATGATACATACAAGCGAGCTCTCTTGGAAGAGAATCAAGTCTCCTGCGGAAGTAGTTGCTATCGGCGACGAGGTTGACGTATATATCAAGGCTCTCGACGTTGAGAAGAAGAGAATCTCTCTCGGATATAAGACAGAGGCTACAAACCCCTGGAAGATATTTACCGACAAGTATCAGGTTGGCGATATTGCCGCTGTTAAGGTCGTAAATATGATGCCCTTCGGTGCATTTGCCGAAGTGGTTGACGGTGTTGACGGTCTTATCCACATTTCTCAGATCGCTCTTGAGAAAATAGCAAAGCCTGCTGACGTTCTCGAGATCGGTCAGGTAGTTGATGCAAAGATCACAGAGATCGACTATGAGAAGTGCAAGGTAAGCCTTTCCATCCGTGCTCTGCTTGAAGAAGCAAAGGCAGCTGAGGAGGCAATGCCCGAGGATTATGCTGAAGAGGCTCCCGCAGAGGAAGTTGCAGAATAATTAAAAAATTTCACCCGCTCACTTTGGTGAGCGGGTGTTTTGTTTTAATCCCATTTTATGTATTTGCTCTTTTTTTGGAGTGCTCGATGCAAAAAATATCCGAGAACTCCGCAGGATATAAGCTCTCCAAGTCCTACCGTCAACATAAAGAACGGAACAGTTCCCTCAATACCGTATGCATAAACGAGGACGAACGGGACTATAAGAGTGTTTGCTAAAATAGGTGGCAGAAGCGGAAGCACCTTGAAACGTCGCAAAAAATAAGTACCAAGTGCACCGATAAGCGTTGCAAGGCTACCAAAGACAACGTCCCATATAATAGCGTTCGACAAGAAATTAGATATCACACACCCAATAAACAACCCGGGTATAGCCGCAGGTGTAAAAACGGGCAGGATAGTCAATGCCTCGGAAAAGCGCAGCTGAACGGGCATACTTGCAAGTCCAAGTGCATTTGCAAGCATAGTGAGGACGACGTAAAGTGCGGCAATTATCGCACTTTGAGAAATAAAGAGGATGCTTTTGTGTTTCATTTTAGAAAATCTCCTTTAGTTTTGTTTTAGGTGAGGAAGGTCTCGAACTCACCGAATTTATATCTGTCACTTTCGTGATGATATTTATTTTTTATCCGTTTGCTTCGGAAAAGCGGAAAAGATCACAGCCACCGCCACTATAACGACCGAAGCCACGAGTGCCGCATAGAGCCATATTGATTCTGCTATATACATAAAACCGTAAAAAGGTGAAACCGCAAGAGAACATAACAGCAAGATAATGTTGTAATCCATTCCTACGGTCTCTGCTACCAGTCCAAAAACGAGACAGATAACAAGAAACGAAAAATATGAGGCAATAAAAACAGTTACCACCCTATCCCGAAGCAGATAAGCAATTACTGCGGCTGTTGTAAAAACGGCAACAAAGGCGAGTGTTGCTCCAAAGGATTCCGTGCAAGGCCCATCGAAAACGAGATTAAAAAAGGATATGATGATAGCGAAGGCCAAAAGCAAGGACACCAAAAGAATATCTAACATCTTTTTCCTTGAAAACATACCGTCACCCCCATACTCTCCTATTTTATCACAAGTCTTTGCCATTTTCAAGTCCCTTCCCTATTTTCTTTGTTTACGGTTGACTTTTGGCGCTGTCTATTGTATAATTTTTGTAGAAAAGAGGTGCCAATGTATGATTTTTTCAAAAACAGCTATAAAAATAGATGGTCACAGTGCTACACTTGATTCGTTTATTCCGAATGTAACAAACGGTTTTCTCGGAAATGGCAGTAGACCTGCCGTAATAATTCTCCCCGGCGGAGGGTATGCGGGATTAGCGGATCACGAAGCAGACCCTATAGCACTGAAGTTCTGTTCCGAGGGAGTTCCTGCATTCGTCCTCTATTATGCAGTAAAGCCGGACGGAAAGATATTTCCGGTTGCCCTTGCACAAGCACTTACCGCAGTAAAATATGTGCGTGAGAGGTCAGAAGAATTCGGGATAGATCCAAATAATATAGCTACCCTTGGATTCTCTGCAGGTGGACATCTATGTGCCACGACGGGTACCCTTTGGAACTCTCCCGTGCTTGATAAATACCTTGACGGTGATAGGAACGCTTACCGTCCCGACAAAATGATACTTTGTTATCCCGTAATATCGGCAGGCAGCACTCCTCATATCGGCTCTTTTGAGAATCTTACAGGCAAGAGCTTCGATTCTCTCACAGATGACGAAAAACTCCTTTTAAGCACCGAAAAACAGGTCGGATCACATACACCACCTGCATTTATCTGGTCAACGGCAGAGGACACAGGTGTTCCACCTCTTAACAGCATAGTAATGGCAAAGGCTCTGACAGAAAATCATATCCCGTTCGAGCTTCATATATACCCGCACGGATATCACGGTCTCAGCCTCGGAACTCACGTCACAACCCCTGCCACGTTTGGAAACAACTACGGATGTGCCGACTGGTCGGATAAGGCAATAGCTTTTATGTTCGATAAATTTGAGGTGAAATAATGAAGCTTCTTTTTAAGCAAAGATTTTTTTCTTGGTTTGACAGCTACGACATATACGACGAGAGCGGTGAAGCTATGTTCACCGTTGAAGGACGGCTTGCTTGGGGACACAAGCTTGAGGTCCACGGAAAGGACGGCTCTCATATAGCAACTCTCAGTGAGAGAATATTCTCCTTTCTCCCCAAATTCGAGATATACATAGGCGAGGATTACGTAGGTGAGATAGTAAAAGAATTTTCACTGTTCAGACCGTCGTTTTCTGTAGATTTTATGGGTTGGAGCGTTGAAGGAGACTTCTTCCAATGGGAATATGAAATAATGTGCGGCGGCAGAACCGTCGCAAGTGTTTCAAAGGAGCTTTTCAACTGGACGGATACGTACTCAATCGACGTGAAAGACCCCGCAGATGCGCTCCCTGCACTTCTCGTAGTACTTGCGATAGATGCTGTAAAGTGCAATCAAAAAGATTAACAGGAGTAACAAAAATGATAGAAAAAATAAAAAAAGAGGCAGTTCTCGCTGCTACAGAGCTGCTTGATTCGGCAGAACTAAAAAAAGGGGATATTCTCGTCGTGGGTTGTTCCTCCTCCGAGATAGTAGGAGAAAAGATAGGCAAAGGTTCAAGCATAGAAGCAGCAGAGGCAGTTTTTGAAGCTATTTATGCCGAGACCGAAAAAAGAGGCGTTTATCTTGCGGCGCAGTGCTGTGAGCATCTTAACAGAGCTATTATAATCGAAGCGGAATGTGCCGAGAAATACGGTCTTGAGCCTGTCTGCGTAGTTCCTTTCCCCAAGGCAGGCGGTTCCTTTGCCACTACCGCATATAAGAACTTCAAATCTCCCGTAGCAGTGGAAAACATCAAAGCACACGCAGGCCTTGATATAGGAGGAACTCTTATCGGTATGCATTTACGTGCGGTTGCAGTGCCTGTCCGACTCTCCCTTAAAAAGATAGGTGAAGCAAATATCCTCTGTGCAAGAACCCGTCCTAAATATATAGGCGGCGAAAGAGCACATTA
This sequence comes from Oscillospiraceae bacterium, assembly GCA_015063495.1. Lineage (GTDB taxonomy): Bacteria > Bacillota > Clostridia > Oscillospirales > CAG-272 > SIG710. The sequence continues at coordinate 5,626 of SVUB01000043.1, read as the reverse complement.
TTCACTGTGAAAAGCTATCTCCATCCACCGAAAAAAATAGAGCCGATAGCACCGCCAACGCTGAAGGAGCCTGATTTTGAAGATTTTACCGCTCTTGACCTTGAGACAACGGGACTTAAACGTACAGAGGACATAATCGAAATAGGTGCTATAAAAGTGAGAGGCGGCAAAGCTGTCAGACGCTTTAGCACGCTCGTTCGTCCGAGGAAGAGCGTGCCTTATATTATTGAGGAGCTGACAGGGATAACCAATATAATGCTTGCCGATGCACCGAAAATAGAGGACGTAATGCCCTCATTCCTCGAATTTGTCGGTGATGACATTCTCCTCGGACACAATATAGTTTCATACGATAGCAAGTTCATTTGTCGTGAAGCAGCAGAGCTTGGCATACTTATAAAAAATCCACTTTTTGATACCTTAACCTATGCACGAAGACTGAAAAAGCTTACCCCAATGCCGGAGAGCCTATGCCTTACTTCTCTTATCGACCATTTTGGCATCGAAAGAGAAAACAGCCACAGAGCATACGACGACGCTCTGGCAAATATAAAGGTCTTTTACTGCCTGCGTGCACTTGAAAGGACTATTTTACAAACAAAATAATGAAACAAACACTCTGGACAAAAAACTTCTCGTTGCTCATCCTTGCAACCGCACTCGGAAGCATAGGCGGTATTGCGGGCACATTTGCCCTCTCGTTTCTGGTATTCGATGAAACGGGTAGTACCTTTGCGGCGGCAGTAATCATTGCCATAGAGGTAATTCCCTATATCTTCATTCCTGCGCTTGCCTCACCGATAATGGATAGGCTCCCGAGAAAACCCTTTCTCGTTTTCGGAGACCTTATAAACGGCATTCTTTTTACACTTGCAGGAATTTATATGCTGAATTTTGAGTTCAGCTATGTAGGATACCTCTGCTTTTCACTACTGCTCTCCTGCCTTAGCTCTTTCGACCAGCTCGCTTATGACAGCATCTACCCAAACCTTATTCCGAAGGGCTTTGAGCAGAAGGGATATGCCGTTTCTTCCATGCTCTATCCCATACTTAAGGTCATAATAACTCCTATCGCCGCTATTCTTTACGATAAGATAGGCGTTGCGTGGATACTTATTGCCCAAGGAGCGTTCTGCGCTCTTGCTTCATTCTCCGAAAGCTTTATCCGTATGGATGAAAAGAACAGAATGGAAGGTCAAAAATACTCGATCGGCCGTTGGTGGCAGGATATAAAGGAAGCGGCACTCTATTTAAGGAATGAGAAAGGTCTTCAGAGGATATATTCCTACGTTGCGATCTCAAATGGAGTCGCAGGCGGAAGCTATCCACTCATTATCGCCTTTTTCCGTACCACACCGGGACTCTCCCCTGCCCTTTATTCCTTCTTTTCGGTCGCTGAATTTGTCGGCAGATCTATAGGCAGTGCCATGCAGTATAAGATAAAGATACCAAGCAAGAAAAAGTTCCCGTTCGTATATTTCGTATATCAGTTTTATGATTTAATGGATACGATACTGCTCTGGCTCCCTTATCCTCTTATGCTCGCAAACAGAGCCGCTTGCGGTCTTCTCGGAAGTAACAGCGCAACCATGCGTCAAGCGGCAGTTCAAAGCTATATCCCAGATGAGTTCCGCTCGAGGATAAACGCATTTGAAATAATGCTCATCACCGTAGCGTCGAGCATATTCAGCCTCATCTGCGGAGCACTCGGAGAGATACTTGACTATAAAATGGCCGTGACCGTTTGCGCTTCTATTCCGCTTTTGTGCAGTTGGCTCATCGTTTGGAGTGGCCGCAGGCACGTACGGAAGGTCTATGAGCACGGTGGAGAAAAAAACAAAGAATAATACTTATCAAAAACACCGCATTTGCCGCCACGGCAAGGGCGGTGTTTCCTTTTGACAAATTATCCGCGGCAAAAGTGGGAACACAGGCAAAGAGAAGCGATGAATCGATAAATTTTATATAAAGGAGCATAAAGAGTGCCGAAAATATTCCCTGAAACCCTTTTGAAACGAAATACGGTACAAAGCTTATACCTGCATTAGAACAGACAGACATCACTTGGAAATGCACGGAAATACCCGACCAACCGCATATAAGAGCCGTGAGCACAAGTCCAAGCTCTTTTGAAGTGATCCTCGCAGCCTCACCGACAGCCCCCGACATTTCAAAAAAGCCGTAAATAAGCGTTTTTGCAGTCTGTCCTATACCAAAAACCTCTAATATCGACACAAGAGCCCCTACAATGGAGGCAAAAAACAAAACGAGAGCACATATATTCAGCATGGATATCGCCGACTCTGCCATAACCTTTGTAAAAGTCCTGATGCTCGGTACGCTTTGCATCACCCTCTTTTCTGCTGTTTCTTTAGTTTCGAGAGGAAAGAGAAAACGGAGCGTTATTCCTATAATAAGAGATATAATAAGCTGAAAAATAAAAAGAATGCTACCGAGCCGCGGGCATGACCAGAGCGAGGTGCCGACGGCACTTATAAGAAAAGCAGAGCTTGGATTGTTTGAAAAAACTAAAAGCCTCCCCATTTCCCTACCGCTTATCCGTCCGCTCTCATAAAGTCGGTTTGCCGTGATTGCGCCTACCGGAAAGCCGCAAAGCGCTCCCATAAGAGGAGCGGCGCTTCCCTCTCCGCTTATTCCAAACAAAAAGCGCATAGGTCTGCCGAGAAAACGTGCAAGCAGATCCGCACAGCCGAGCTCAACAAAAAGTCCCGAAAGCACGGTAAAAGGAAAAAGAGAGGGGACAACAGTATGAGCGCAAAGCCTTAGCGCCCTGCGCATATACCCGATAGCAATATCGGGATTTTTTATAAGAACTACAAAGGTACAAAGAACTATGCCAAGAAAAATGAAGCTCGAAGCACGCCTTCTGCCCACCCCCACGTAATATGTCATTTTAAAACCCCTCTGTGCATAAAATTATTTCCGGGAAACACTTAATTTTATGAAGGTAAGGCAAGCGCTATGCAGAGGAGGAAAAATGGCAAAAAAGGATAGAGATATGGGTACTCCGTCATTCAAGGAGAAGCTCGGAGAGAGTCTTGACATCCCCGCCGACCTTTTATGCGGCGGCACAACACTTGAAATGAGAGGCAGAGGAGACTTATGCGTGGGCGGCTGCCGTAAGATAGCAACCTTTACAGAGGAGACCATACGGCTCGAGATGTCTGATTTTGATATAATACTTAAGGGTGAGCGCCTGAGCTGCTATACCTATTGCGAGGGAAGAACAGTTATCGGCGGCAGAATAAAATCCATAGAAATCGAGGATAGGCGGTGAAAATATGGCACTTCTCGTAAAGCTGAAGAATCTGCTTATAGGATCTGCAAGGATCACGACTGCGAAAGAAAACTCTGCTCTTCTTCTTAACGTGTGCATGCAAAAGCATCTTCCATACTATGAGACCGAGTTTTCGGAAGAAAAAATAAGCATCTACACCTCTATGTCAAGTGCAAAAAGGCTCACAAATGCTCTGAAAAACGAAGGAATAGAATACGAATCAAAGGAATGGGGACTTCCCCTTATTCTCAGCAAGTATAAAACACGGTGGGGGCTTATAGCCGGTGCAGCTATTATCACCGTGCTCCTGATACTCTCCTCAAATCACGTTTGGGATATAAGGGTAAGCGGCAACACCTCGCTTACCGCCGCAGAGGTAAAAGCAGAGCTTGCAAACGTAGGATTTACTATAGGCTCACGTATTGGAAAGAGAGACGTTGATGAAATATCAAATTTCCTGCTCATCGACTCCGAGAAAATAGCCTGGATTAGCATAAATTTTAGAGGTACCGTAGCTTACGTTACAATAAGAGAAAAAGAGAGTGTGCTCGGAGAGAGAGGTGAGGATATCGGAACACCTGCAAACGTAGTAGCAAATCGGGACGGAATTATAGAATATCTTGAAGTAATGCGAGGAACCCCTGTTGTGGGCGAAAGAGAAAGCGTAAGAGAGGGAGATCTGCTCATAAGCGGAATTGCCGAAAACAAACAGGGAGAGTATCGAACGGAACGTGCTATCGGAAAGGTCTATGCCGTAACAAATCACTCTTTTTCGGTGAAGATTCCTCTTGAATACGATAAAAAAGAGCTTTCAGAGCCTGTCTGCGTGAAAAAAACATTAAAATTTTTCTCAAATAAGATAAATATTTTCAGAAAAGGTGGAAATTTGGGGGCAAGTTGTGTTACAATAGAAGAGGAGAATTCTTTTTCTCTTCCGGGACTACCCGCACTTCCCGTAAGCGTAGTCTCTATCATTGCGCTCGAGTATAAGACAGTCAGCGCAAGGCGCACAGAGGGAGAAGCCTCAGATCTTGCTTTTTTTGAGCTTGAAAAGCTCATTTCAGCAGAGCTTAGGGACGCTTCCCTTCTGCGTAAGGAAATCCGCACCGAAATGACCGATACATGCTTTATTCTCGAATGCGACGTGGTCTGCTCGGAAAACATTGCAAAGACCGTACCACTCGGATAAAAAAACGAAAACAACGGAGTTAATATGCAAAAGCTTGTGAGACTCACCTCGGGTGAAACTATTTCAAAAATATTCGGAAGCTACGACGTGAACGTACGTATTATGGAAAAGCGTCTCGGTGTTGACATCACCAACCGCTCGGACGAGGAGGGGGACGCCGTGCTCATCGACGGAGACGCTAATAGCGTTAACGCCGCCGAAAAAGCGGTAAAGTATCTCTCGAAGATCGCCGATTATAACGATGATATAAGCGACAGCCAGGTAAGTTACGTCCTTGATATGATAGAGGACGGACGTGACGGAGAGCTTATCTCCCCCGGCGACGACTGCATCTGCATAACTACACGAGGTAAGCCAATAAAGGCAAAGACCGTCGGTCAAAAACAGTACGTTGACGCAATAAAAAAGAACACCGTAGTGCTCGGCATAGGCCCGGCAGGTACGGGTAAGACCTTTCTTGCGGTTGCTATGGCGGTAAAGGCTTTACGGGATAAGCAGGTAAACAGGATAATCCTCACACGCCCCGCAGTTGAAGCCGGCGAAAAGCTCGGATTTCTTCCGGGTGACCTTCAGAATAAGATAGACCCTTATCTTCGTCCGCTTTACGATGCGCTTTACGAGATGATGGGAGCGGAAAACTACCAAAGACACCTTGAAAAGAACACCATAGAGGTCGCTCCTCTCGCCTATATGCGAGGCAGAACGCTTGATGATTCGTTTATTATACTCGATGAGGCACAGAATGCAACGCCCGAGCAGATGAAGATGTTTCTCACTCGTCTCGGATTTGGCTCAAAGGCTGTCGTCACGGGCGACCTTACGCAGACCGACCTCCCATTCGGAAAGAAAAGCGGTCTTGCGGAAGCCGTAAAGATTCTTGACGGCATTGAGGATATAGCGATACACCGATTCACAGACAGAGACGTCGTTCGTCATCGCCTTGTGCAGAAAATAATCCTTGCATATGACAAATATGAGAAAAAGCTAATGGAAAAGAACGCCGAAAAGGCAAATGATAAAGGACATTCATTCAGAGTAAGAAAGGGATAAGATATGGAACTCAAAATATATTTTGAAAACGAGCAGAATAAGGAAAAGGTAGATTATGAGCTGAAGATACTTCTTCGCCATGCTATACT
>SVUB01000042.1 GCA_015063495.1 Oscillospiraceae bacterium | reverse complement strand
GCCGCCGCTTCTGCCGCACTTGAAACCGACTCATACGTGCTTCTTCTTTCAAAGAAAAATGTTGAGGAATCAGAAATAAAAACAGATGAGCTTTACAAGATAGGAACGGTTGCCAAAATAAAGCAATCAGTAAAAACACCCGAGGGCAAGATAAGAATAATCGCAGAAGGACTTTGCCGTGCAGAGGCATCTGAGATCCGTTCGTTTGCGGATTATCTTGTTGCCGAGGCTGTTTGCAGAAAGATAAGCCTCGCTGACGAGGGCGGACTTCGTGCAAAGGCTATGATAGAGCAGGCAAAAAAGCTGCTTGAGGAAATGACGTCTTATATGCCTGCCCCCTCGGACGAGCTTATAATGCGTGCAAAGTCGATAACAAACCCCGGGCTTCTTGCAGACTTTATTGCTGCAAACGTCCTCGTAAAATATGAAGATAAGCAGACGATTCTCGAAAAATTCGAGCCTATGAAGCGCCTTATGGCCCTTCTTGGAATAATGGAACAGGAAATAGAGCTGCTTAAATGTCAGAAGGACATTCACCGCACTGTAAGAGACCGACTTAACCGTAACCAGCGTGAATATTACCTGCGTGAGGAAATGAAGGTAATTCAGGATGAGCTCGGTGGCGGAGAATCCTCTGATTTCGATGAGTACTATTCCAAGATAATGGATGCAAATCTCCCCTCAAACGTCGAAGAAAAGCTCCTTAAGGAAAACGAGCGTCTTGCAAAGACCCCCTTTGGCTCTGCCGAAGCCGGAATTTTACGCACATATCTTGATACCTGTCTTGAGCTCCCTTGGAATAAGAGAACCAAGGACAGAGTGAATGTGGGTGCGGCTGAAAAGATACTCAATGCAGATCACGACGGTCTTGAAAAGGTAAAGGAAAGAATCCTTGAATTTCTCGCTGTAAAACAGCTGAATCCCGATCTTAAAAATCAGATAATATGTCTCGTAGGCCCTCCCGGTGTCGGAAAGACATCGGTGGCATCCTCTATTGCCAAGGCGATGAACCGCAAGTACGTGCGTGTTTCGCTCGGTGGTGTAAGAGACGAGGCTGACATCAGAGGCCACAGAAAGACGTATATCGGCGCCATGCCCGGCCGTATAATGAATGCGATGACGCAGGCAAAGGTGAAGAATCCGCTCATTCTTCTCGACGAGATCGATAAGCTCACCTCGGACGCACACGGAGACCCTGCTTCCGCACTTCTTGAGGTGCTTGATTCCGAGCAGAATTGCTCCTTCAGAGATCACTTCATCGAGCTTCCCTTTGACCTTTCCGAATGCGTATTTATCGCAACGGCAAACACACTCGACACCGTTCCCCGTCCGCTTATTGACAGAATGGAAGTAATCGAGCTTAAAACCTACACGCGCCGTGAAAAAGCACAGATAGCAAAGAATCATCTTATTCCAAAACAGTTTAAGCGCCACGGTCTTACAAAGAAAATGCTTTCTATAAACGAGGGCGCTGTACTTGAGATAATCGATTTCTATACCCGTGAGGCAGGAGTCAGAAATCTTGAGAGAAATATTGCAGACCTTTGCCGCAAGGCGGCTAAAAGGCTTCTCTGCGAGGACGGTGTGAAGAGCATAAAGATAACCGAGAAGAATATTTCGGATTTTCTCGGAGCAAGAAAGCTCATTCCAGACAGAATAGCAGACGAAGACGAAATAGGAACCGTTAACGGCCTTGCATATACCGAGGTTGGCGGTGATATGCTCAAAATAGAGGCATCTATCCTTGACGGAAGCGGAAAGATAGAGCTGACAGGCTCTCTCGGTGACGTTATGAAGGAATCTGCACAGATAGCGGTGAGCTACGTGCGTTCTATAACAAGCGAATATTCTATCGAAAAAGATTTCTATAAGACCAAAGACATACATATCCACTGTCCTGAAGGCGCAGTTCCGAAGGACGGCCCGTCTGCCGGCGTAACTATGACCACGGCTCTTGTCAGCGCTCTTACAGGCATACCCGTAAAGCGTGACGTTGCAATGACGGGAGAGATAACCCTGCGTGGAAATGTTCTTCCCATCGGCGGCCTTAAGGAGAAGACAATGGCTGCATACACCGCAGGCGTAAAAACCGTGTTTATCCCTGCAGACAATATGAGAGACCTTCCCGAGATCGACCCCGTGGCAAGAGAAAACCTGAATTTCGTACCCTGCAAGCGCATTGAAGAAGTACTTAACGGTGCGTTAAGCAAATAAATTAAGAATAGGAGCGACAATAAAAATGGCTCTGAACATACAAAAAGCAAATTTACGAATCTCTGCGGGACAGCCTGGGCAGTTTCCCCGTGACGCCGTACCGCAGGTAACCTTTTCCGGACGCTCAAACGTAGGAAAAAGCTCTCTTATAAACACGCTTCTCGGCAGAAAGAGCCTAGCAAGAGTCAGCTCTGCTCCGGGCAAAACTATAACTGTCAATTTCTATGACGTTGACGGCAAGCTTTTCCTTGTTGACCTACCGGGTTACGGATATGCAAAGCGCACCTTTGAGGATAAAAAGCAGTGGTCGTCGCTTACCGACGGTTATTTTACCAAAAACCCTAATATAGACCTGCTCTCTCTCATAGTTCAGCTTATAGACATAAGAGTGGGCGTAACCGCAGATGATAAGATGATGCTTGATTTTCTTACAGAATCCGAGCTCCCCTTTATCATAGTCGCAACCAAGGCCGACAAGCCCAATAAGACTGACCGCACGAAAGGCCTTGAGGCTATCGCTTCTCACCCGAGCGTACCCGAGGGTACGCCGATAATCCCCTTCTCCTCTCTTTCGGGAGAAGGTAAAAACGAGCTTTGGCAGCAGATAATCTCGTATTCAAGGCTCTAAAACCAGTTCAAACCTACTTGGAGGAAAAATATGCTCGCAAGTCTTCTTTCGGGAGATAAATATGCACTGATTTCTATACTTCTGAGCCTTCCCGTTATTCTTTTTGCACTATCCTTTCACGAGGCGGCGCACGGGTACGTAGCTTATAAGCTCGGCGACAAGACCGCAAGAAACCTGGGCAGACTGACACTCAATCCCTTAAAGCATCTTGACCCCATAGGAACCTTAGCTATGCTTATCTTCGGTTACGGATGGGCAAAACCCGTGCCGATAAACACGAGAAATTTTGACAACCCCAGAAAAGGAATGGCTCTCACGGGAATCGCAGGCCCCGTATCCAATTTTATTTTAGGTCTTGTGTCCTGCGTCATCTACTCTGCACTTGACGTGTTTTACACCTACTCTTATATGGGTGGGAAAGATGAGAATTTCCTTATGGTGATAGAGATACTCGCTCTTATGTTCCAGATCTCGGCTCTTCTCAATTTCGGACTGATGGCGTTTAACCTGATCCCCGTACCGCCCTTTGACGGCTCAAGATTCTTCTATATCTTCTTGCCCTCAAAATGGTATTTTGCCGTAATGAAGCACGAGCGCACCATAATGATAGTGGTACTTGTAGGCTTTTTGGCACTTTCAAGAGTAGGGCTTAGTCCCATCTCCTTTATTTCGGGAGGACTTTTTAACCTCATTACAGAACCGCTGACAGAGCTCGGCATAAAACTTGTATTTGGGGTCTGAATGGAGTAAAAATGGAAGCACTGACTTATAAACTCGATATGTTTGAAGGTCCTCTTGACCTTCTGCTGACGCTGATAGACAAAAACAAGGTCAGCATTTCTGATATCCCGATATCACTTATATGCGATCAATACATGGAATATATCGCAGAAGCAAAAGGCCTTGATATGGAGGTCGCCGCAGAATTTATAGTTATGGCGAGCGAGCTTATGTATATAAAGAGTAAAATGCTTCTGCCGAAAATAAGCGAGGACGAGGAAGATCCCCGTGCTGCACTTGCAGATGCCCTTCTCCGCTATAAGCAGGCAAAGGAAGCGGCAGGCAAAATGGCTCCTCTTTACGCTCTCTACAGCGGAAGAATGATAAAGGATACGGATGAGATCTCGGTGGACAAGACCGAGGTCGCAGACCAGGATATAGAAAGACTCTTTGCGGCAATGAAGCATATCATTATGCAGAACACTGTTATGGAGCGTGCCGAAAAGACTCATTTTACGCCTCTCATTCAAAAGCCGATAGTTTCAGTCGAGCTTAAGATAATTGAGATGCTCGAGGTGCTTGAGACAAAAAAGGTCGCTTCTCTTCGTGAGCTTCTTCAGGATGCACCGTCAAGAGCTGACCTCATTGCTTCCTTTATGGGCGTTCTTGAGCTTATCAAGGTAAGAAGAGTGCTGCTATGCGAGGATAACGGAGACGAAGAGAATTCTGTACATGGATCGGAGGCAATGCTCCGTCTTAATCCAAATTTTGACCCATCATCCGAAGAAAACGTCGAGAAAGCAGGAGACTAAACAGTGGAAAACGAAATCTCAAAAGGTATTGAAGATATAGAAGCCGCAATAGAGGCTATACTCTATGCCGCAGGATACCCGATAAGCTATTCAAAGCTTTCGGATGTGCTCGGCGTCGGTGTAAAGGACGTAAAACGCCTTGTAAAGCATATGGCGGAAAAATATACGTCGGGTGAGAATATGCGCGGCATCACGCTGCTCACCTTTGACGACAGCTGTCAGTTCTGCACAAGAGAACAGTTTGCCCCCTACATAAGAGAAGCTCTCGGGATAAGACGCGGTGGAAACCTCTCGGCCTCCTCTATGGAAGTGCTTGCTATCGTGGCATATAACCAACCGGTCACACGTGCTTTCATTGATACGGTCAGAGGCGTTGACAGCGCTTATGCCGTTGGCTCGCTTCTTGATAAGCAGCTCATCGAAGCCTGCGGACGTCTTGATGCTCCCGGAAGACCTATGCTTTATGGCACGACAGAGAATTTCCTCAGAGTATTTGGTATAAACTCCCTATCTGACCTTCCCGAGGTCGAGCCACTTCCTATAACTAACGAGGCAGCTATCACCGCAGGAATACAGCAGGTAGCAGATATCCCAATGCCCGAGGAAAATGTCACCACAGAAGAGGATGAATTTCCCGAAAACGAATAAAAAACGAATTTTACACAGCAGTGCTGTGCAATAATAAAGGAAAGACTCGGAAAGGAGCAGAGTGTGACAGGACTTATAATCGCCACCGCGGTGCTGATACTTATAGTACTAATTCTGCTTATCCGAGTGAAAATAGTTATAGATTTTCACGGAGATGACGTAAATCTTCTTTTGAAAATTCTCGGAATACCGATAAAGCTTATGCCGAGAAAGGGAAAAAAGAAAAAAATACGTCTCTCGGATTATTCTTATAAATCTATACAAAAGCAGAAAGAAAAAGAAGCAAAGAAGAAGCTCAAAAAAGCTTCTGAAAAGCAAAAAAAGAAATCCCCGATACCGCATGAAAAAGAAAAAGGGTCGTTTACCGATAAGATATCTCTCATAACAGAGCTTGTAAAATATCTTCTTGGAAAATTCCTTGGCCACCTTCGAATAGACGTTACCGAAATAAAGATATCCGTCGGCTCGGAGGACGCAGCAAAGACAGCTATTATGTATGGCGTTGTCAGCCAGGCTGCCGCAATACTCATAGACGTCCTTGAGGGTATCACAAACGTAAAAAGAAGTAAAAAGACTGAAATATCGGTAATCGCAGATTTTACAAGCGAAAAAATAAAGAGCGATATAAATATCGCCTTTTCACTCAAGGTCTGGCATGCCTTATCGATAGCTCTCGGAGTTCTCCGCAGATATATCGTAAGGATGATAAATAAAGCTAAATAATTATAAGGAAGGATAAAGTTATGGCAGAAACAAAAATTTCAGACGTTATCGCCACTTCTCTTGAAAATCTTCGTACAATGGTAGATGCAAACACCGTTATAGGTAATCCCATAAACACCGAATGCGGCACTACTATCATTCCTATCTCAAAAATATCTATGGGATTCGCTTCGGGCGGTCTTGATTATAACGGCAAGGAGCAGTCCGCTGCAAAACAGCAAAACTTCGGTGGCGGTGGGGGCACAGGTCTCAGCATTACCCCCGTGGGATTTCTCACAGTCGATAAGAACGGTTCTGTTGATATGATAAACGTCGGTCAAAATATATCCGGCGGCACTATCGACCAGATAAGCGACCTTCTTGCACGCTCCCCGGAGATAATCGAGAAGTTAAAGGAAGTTTTCAAGAAAAAGAACGCACCTAAAGAGGACTAAAAATAAGACACCGTCATAATATCACTTTTTCACCGCATATGAATGTTACAAAAGATTCTTTGAGGTGAAAAATGAGATATAACGGACGCGCCCTTATCCTGATTTTTGTATTTCTCTTTTTGGGGCTTTTCTCTGTCAGTGCCTTCGGAACGGACATTTCTATTTCCGTATCTGCGCACAGCGCAGTACTGCTTAACGCCGAAAGCGGAGAGGTGTATTTTGAAAAAAATGCAAACGAAAAGCTCCCTATGGCAAGCACCACAAAAATAATGACGGCTCTCGTTGCGCTCGAAAATTCGGACGCACGTGATACCGTTGCAATAGACCGCCGTGCGGTCGGAGTTGAAGGCTCGTCTATCTATTTAACGGAAGGCGAGCTTCTCACAATGGAAAATCTTCTCTACGCCCTGCTTCTTGCAAGTGCGAACGATGCGGCTGCCGCTATCGCAATTGAGGTTGGGGGAAGCATAGAGGAGTTTGCAGCCATGATGAACGAAAAGGCAGCGGAGCTTGGTCTTGAAAACTCACATTTTGAAAACCCTCACGGTCTTGACAGCGAAGGCCACTACACGAGCGCCCTTGACCTTGCAAAGTTAACCTCGGCAGCTCTTAAGAACGAGACGTTTGCAAGGATAGTCTCTACCTACAAGACCACCATACCTATGAACGGCGGCACAAGGGTGCTTATAAACCACAATAAGCTTCTGCGCTCTTATGAGGGCGCAATAGGTGTAAAAACAGGCTTTACAAAGCGAAGCGGAAGGTGCCTTGTCAGTGCCGCAGAAAGAGACGGCCTGCGCCTTATTGCAGTTACCATCAACGCACCCGGTGATTGGCAGGACCACAGCGCTATGCTCGATAGAGGCTTCGAGGAGTATCACAAAATAAATGCACTTGAAAAAGGCGCCTATCTGATATCGATTCCCGTTATAGGCGGCAAGGAACAAAGTGTTCTCTGCTCAAATGAGGGTGCAATATCCGCCACGCTTCCCTCCTCCGTTTCTGTAGGTGACTGCCATCTTAAGCTTGAAGCGCCAAGCTTTCTTTATGCTCCTGTGGAAAAAGGAGAGGTGGTTGGTAAGCTCGTTTGTATGGCAGACGGCAACGTAATAGGCGAAACACCCGTGAGAGCCGAATATGAGGTTCCCACTGTAGTATATAAAAAAAGCTTCTGGCGAAGGATAGCCGATTTCATTACGGGAATATTCAGCTAAACCGGAGAGGACGGTCTATGGAAAAAATTCGACTTCAAAAATATATCAGCGACTGCGGAGTCATGTCAAGACGAGCCGCAGAAGCAGAAATAGAAGCGGGAAACGTCAAGGTAAACGGCACCACAGCCATCATAGGACAGAAAATAGACCCCGATACCGACACAGTTGAGCTCGGTGGAAAAAGGATTACACCAAGAATCGCCGATTCCTACACTTATATAGTGCTGAACAAGCCGAGAGGATATCTCTCAAGTGTGAGTGATGACAGAGGACGTAAATGCGTTACAGAACTTACACGGGAGCTTAACACAAGACTTTACCCCGTTGGCAGACTTGATATGGATTCCGACGGTATGCTTATTATGACAAACGATGGCACTCTCACAGAGCGCCTCACACACCCAAGGCATAGTATTCCGAAAATTTACAGAGTAAAGGTAACACCTGCGCCAAGCGAAAAACAGCTTTCGGTGCTACGCAGTGCACTTGTACTCGACGATTATAAAATAATGCCCGTAAAAACAGACGTCATTTCCGTGTCCGACAGCTCAGCCATACTTGAAATGACTCTCTTTGAGGGCAGAAACAGACAGATAAGACGCATGTGCGATATCGCAGAGCTTAAGGTTCTGAGTCTTACGCGCATAGCTATCGGCGATCTTGCGCTTGGCTCCCTTGAGAGGGGCAAATGGCGTCGTCTTACGGAAAATGAAGTGGAATACCTCTATAAAAGCACCGATAAAGATAACGAAAACAAACAGGAGACAGATATAATATGTTAAAAGTTCTTCCAATCCAATCAAAGGCAGAGCAAGAGTCTATATGCTCCCTCTGCGGCGTAAAATACGACGTAAACCTTCTTGCTTACTCAGCAACTCTTGACGATAAGCTCGCAGGAGTTTGCCAATTTACAATGAATTCAGAGGGCGGAAGTATACGAGACCTTGCGTCAGTAGTAGGAGAAGAAAACAAAGAGGTTCTCTTTGTTCTCGGACGTGCAACTCTTAATTTCATCGATCTTACGGGTGTACATAAGGCGTTCTATGACGGAAAGGTAGATGATGAGACTCTTATTCGCAGAATAGGATTTTGCAAAAGAGAGGACGGAAGATTTTTCGTAGACCTTACAAATTTCTTTACCTCCCCCTGCAGCCACGACAAGAAGTAACATATATCGATAATCTCCCAAATCAAATACTATAATAATTGGTAAAAACTTACAGTTTTTGCCAATTATTTTTGTTTAATATTTTATCAGGAAATTTATGGAAATATCTTGAAATATTTTCCAGAATATGGTATTATATTATTGTTAAAAATAATGATTTGATTTTGGAGGTTTATAATGGATTTCAGCACCGCAAAAAGCACAAAAATTCTCATCGCAGACGAAAACTTAAAAACCCGCACCGCACTGCGCGAGGAGCTTGCAAGAGCAGGCTATAGAAACGTTGAGGAGGCAACAAACGGAGAGGAAGCTCTGATAAAGGTTGGCAGAACACACCCCGATATCGTCATATCCGACGTTTGGCTTTCAAAGATAGACGGAATCGGTCTACTTCGCAACATAAGTGTTCTCGATTTCGGAAAGGACAAGGCTCCCGCATTTATTATTCTCTCAATGGTCTCAAACCAGAACATATTTGTTGAAGCGATGAATGCAGGCGCAGAGCTTTGTCTGCCAAGACCCTTTGACTTCGGAAGTCTTTCTAAGCACATTGAAAGAATAGCTGAAAACAGAGCACTTGCTCTTCCCTCTTCTGCCAAAAATACTGTTTCTCCCGAAAATCCCGACATTGAGACACAGGTAACTCAGATAATTCATCAGATAGGCGTTCCCGCACACATCAAAGGCTATCAGTATCTCCGTACGGCAATACTTCTCACAATTGACGACAGCGAAATAATAAACTCGGTAACAAAGGTGCTATATCCATCCGTCGCAAAGAAGTATTCAACGACTACCTCCCGTGTTGAGCGTGCAATACGCCACGCTATTGAGGTCGCCTGGGACAGAGGTGACGTCGACACGCTGAATTCCTATTTCGGATATACCATCCAGAATAACCGAGGAAAGCCAACCAACTCCGAATTTATCGCAATGATAGCGGATAATCTCCGTCTTAAATATAAGCTGTATTAAAATCACCCCGACAGAAGCTAAAATTCTGTCGGGGTGATGTTTTATTTATTGGCTTTTATCAGTTTTTCTTCGTTTTTGCAGAAAAAATCTTTTTAGCAAGATAGAAGACGAGTGAGAGCGCAAGTCCTACGGCAATAGCCACAACAAGATCGAAAATAACGGTGAAAAGGAACGTAACAACGAGAACTATAATATCTGTTATGTGCGAGGTCTTGCAGATATCAAGAAAATGACGCCACTCGGACATATTGTATGCAACCATAAGAAGTATTGCCGCAATAATTGGCATCGGTATCCACGCCGCATACGGCATAAGAACGACCAGAATAAGAAGAAGCACTATAGCGTGGAAAATACCTGCTACAGGTGAGCGTCCGCCATTCTTTACGTTTGCCGCAGTTCTCGCAATGGCACCCGTAGCGGGGATACCTCCGAAAAGTCCGGAGCAGACGTTACCAAGTCCCTGTGCGATAAGCTCTGTATTCGAGTTGTGCTTATCCCCTATCATACCGTCGGATACCACGCAAGAGAGTAGCGACTCGATAGCCGCAAGTATAGCAATAGTAAACGCATCGGGAAGAAGATGCAGCACCTTCTCTACGCTTATAGTGGGGAGAGAGGGCATCGGAAGTGACGAGGATATCTGGTAGAGATCTCCTATCGTATTAACCTTAAGACTAAAGACGTTTACAACGACTGCGCCAAGAAGAACGACGATAAGTGAGCCGGGTATCTTTTTACTTATTTTAGGCCAGATGATAAGGATAACGAGCGCTACCGCGCCAACAATAAAGCTCGGCAAACTGAATGTGGAAAAATTCTTCACAACCATCTCGAGCTTTTCAATAGTTTCGATAGCACCACCACCGCTAAGACCGAAAAAGTCCTTAAGCTGACCTATAATGATGGTAACGGCTATACCCGAGGTAAAACCGACGGTAATAGTATGCGGAATGTACTTTATTAGCGAACCTATGCGGCAGATTCCGAAGATGATGAGAAGAATTCCCGCCATAACGGTAGCTATTACAAGCCCTTCTATTCCCTCGTTTGCCACTATGCCCGCAACAATAGTAGCAAATGC
The DNA here is from genome assembly GCA_015063495.1 of Oscillospiraceae bacterium. Taxonomy (GTDB): domain Bacteria; phylum Bacillota; class Clostridia; order Oscillospirales; family CAG-272; genus SIG710. The sequence goes on along the minus strand of SVUB01000042.1, from coordinate 2,067 downwards.
GGCTGTGGGGCCGGAAATATTTACGTTACTTCCGCCAAAAAGCGCAATAACAAATCCTGCAACGATAGCGGTATAAAGTCCCTTTTCGGGTCCTACTCCCGAAGCTATTGCTAGCGCTATCGACAGCGGAAGTGCGATTATAGCAACGATAAGTCCTGCCACAAGATCGTCAATAAGCTTCTTCTTGCTGTAATTTTTAAGAGATGAAATTATCTTAGGTTCAAAAGTATTCATAATGTCCTCGATTCTTTTTTTAGCAATGATAATTGTACATCTTATGTCGACTTTTGTCAATATTTTTGGAGAAATATTAACGTAAAAAAACGCTCCGAAAACGGAGCGTTTTTTGTCTGATTTTTATTCTGCATCAAGTTCCCTCTCAGCTTCTGCCTGAAGATCGGGATCGTAAGAAAGTATGGGAGCAACGTCCTTCTTCTTAACCTTACGGTCAACATAGTTCTTTGTGATCTTAACAACAAGCGGAATCATAAAGAGAACGCCTATAAGGTTGGGGATCATCATAAGACCGTTGAAGGTATCCGAGATATCCCAAGCGAGAGAGGATGTAAGAACTGCACCAAAGATAATGGTTATAACGTGAATAATACGGAACACGAAGGTAGACTTTGCGCCAAAGAGGTATTCCCAAGCCTTTGAGCCGTAGTGCGACCAACCAAGAACTGTTGTGAATGCAAAGAGGAACATTGCGATAGCAACGAATTTGCTACCGATATCGCCCCAGCCAAATACTTCGTTAAATGCACCACCAACGAGTGTTGCATCAGTAAAGCCTGCTGCGATCTCACCTGTCTTTGCATTAAATACACCGCCGTTAAGACCGCCGGAGGTGAGAACAACGAGAGCTGTCATGGTGCAAACTACCATAGTGTCTGCAAACACCTCAAAGATACCCCACATACCCTGCTTAACGGGTTCCTTAACACTGGAGTTTGAGTGAACCATAACGGAAGAACCGAGACCTGCCTCATTCGAGAACACGCCACGCTTGAAGCCGTTAGTCATAGCCACGATAACGCCACCGATACCGCCACCGACAAATGCCTCAGGTGCAAATGCGTTTACGAAGATAGCCTTGAACGCAGGAATGATAGCCTGGTAGTTTATACCGATAATAACAACGCTTCCCACAACGAAGAGAACCACCATAAAGGGAACGATCTTCTCCGCAACGTTTGCAATTCTCTTAACACCACCAAGTGTGATAATTGCAGTGAGTATCATGATAGCCACACCGAGAAGTATGTTATAAAGTGAAACGTCACCGAATACGCTAATGCTTGAAAGTGCCTCAACATCAAATGCGGATGCAACGTTTGCAACTATCTTGTTTACCTGACCCATACTTCCGATACCGAAGGAAGCGAGCATAGTAAAGATACAGAAAAGTACTGCAAGGATCTTACCGGGAGTCTTCAGAGTTGCTTCACCATGATTATCCTTATAGGAGTATTTTCCTACGCCATCCTGCAGGTAGTACATAGCACCACCGGACCATTCGCCCTCACTGTTTCTACGTCTGAAATAGATACCGAGAACGTTTTCTGCGTAGTTTGTCATCATTCCGAAGAACGCCGCAACCCACATCCAGAAAACAGCGCCCGCACCGCCTATGCAGATAGCGGCGGCAACACCTGCGATGTTACCTGTACCGACTGTTGCGGCAAGAGCTGTACAAAGCGCCTGGAAAGGAGAAATAACACCCTTTTCCTTGCGGTGCTTCATAACATTTTTTGTAAAGAGACTTCCGATGGTATTCTTCCACCAGAGACCTAAGTGTGAAACCTGAAATACCTTTGTGCTGAGTGTTACGATGACACCGGTACCAATAAGCAACGCAAGACCGAATATTCCCCATACCACTCCATTGACGCTGCCATTTATTTCGGCAACTCTTTTGAGAAATGCTTCCATTTCTTCCTCCTGAAAATAAAAAATTTGACGGACGCAAAACACGTCCGTCAAAAAAACATAAACTGTCAAAAAATGATGGTCTTTGTCCTTTTGCCTGAGAGTTTGGCGTGTTTTACGCTTGCACCTTCGGCCCCC
>SVUB01000041.1 GCA_015063495.1 Oscillospiraceae bacterium | reverse complement strand
ATCACCGTGAACGAGAACGACATCAGGCTTTTCTGCTTCAAGCACTTCCTTTATTTTAAGAAGAATATTTGTTGTAATATCGAAAAGAGTCTGCTTGTCCTTCATAATGGAAAGGTCGTAATCGGGCACGACACCAAAGGTGTCAAGCACCTGGTCGAGCATCTGACGGTGCTGTCCCGTAACGCAGACCACTGTCTTTGCGTTCCCTCTCGTTTTAAGCTCATTTACGAGAGGGCACATCTTTATTGCTTCCGGACGTGTGCCGAAAACAAGCATTATTTTTTTCATGTTAAAGCTCCTGAAGGTTTGAGATTAGATGTGATAAACTCCGGGAATGTTGCATATGTTATGGCAATCAAGAATGATCTTGCCCTTAAGTTTATCCATATTTTCACGAATTTCGTTGTGCTTAACCATTATTACGACCATATCAATATCCTCTAGGAATTTGTCAAGATCGTGATACTGTCCTGAAACGACGTCTGCGTCGATGAAAGGATCGTAAACCTTAAGAGGATCCGCAAGATGCCTCTCCTGGCTTTCGAGCAACTGAAGTGTGGGGGATTCACGCATATCGTCTACGTTTTCCTTGTATGTAAGACCGTAGAGGCCTACTTTTTTTACATCCTTAAGGCCGTTTTCCTGCATTATCTCGTAAATTCTGTTAAGAACAAAATCAGGCATACCGTCGTTAGTCTTCATCGACTCGTCGATTACTTTTGCAAGACTGGGATAATCGCCTACGAGGAACCAAGGGTCTACCGAGATGCAGTGTCCGCCTACACCGGGACCTGGCTGAAGAATATTTACTCTCGGATGCATGTTGCATATCTTGATTATTTCGTAAACGTCCATATTATCGTGTCGGCAGATCTTTGCAAGCTCGTTTGCAAAGGCAATATTAACTGCACGGAAGGTGTTTTCGACAACCTTTGTCATTTCGGCGGTACGTATATCGGTTACCACTATCTCACCCTGGCAGAACGATGCGTAAAGCTTTTTGATTTTTTCACCGATTTCTTTGTCATCCGCTCCGACGGTACGGTCGTTGTGAAGAAGCTCGTAAACCATATTTCCGGGAATTATTCTCTCGGGTGCATGAACGAGATTTATATCTTTTCCTATTACGAAACCGTTGGCTTCAATTGCGGGGCGAACGTATTTGTCTATTGTTCCGGGAGAAACGGTCGATTCGATAACTACCGTTGCACCTATGGGACAAATCTCCATTACGCTCTTAATTGCAGATACCACGTATCCTGCGTCAACCTTCTTGCTGAATTTATCATAGGGAGTTGGAACAGAAACTATATATGTGTCAGTTACCTGATATTCTGTTGTGAATTTTATTCCGGATTTCAGAGCATCTGCAAAGAGCTCGTCAAGCCCGTCTTCCTTAAATGTGGTTCTTCCTGCATTAAGCGTTGCAACAAGCTCCTTGTTATAGTCCGTTCCGACAACTTCTATTCCGTGAGAAGCCATCATAAGTGCGGTGGGAAGTCCAATGTAGCCAAGTCCTATTACGTTTACCATTTTTCAGTCTCCTTAGTGCTTTTTGTTAAAATTTTTTATTGCATCTGATAAAACTTCTGTATATTGGGACGCTATGTCTTCATAAGAATAATTTTTTGTGACGAACTCATAGGAGTTTGTGCGCATTTTTTCATATTCGTCTTCAGGCATATCTATTAATTTTTGAATCTGCCTTCGGAAATCCTCTGAACTTCCGCATTCAAAGCAAAATCCGTTTCCGTGAGAATTTCGTTCTTCGTTTACGTGACCTTTTTCCGATATTACGGGGCAACCGCAACTTTGAGCATCATAAAAGCTCATGCTGCATTGCTTTGGGAAAACAGTTACGTCTGCAATTTGATAGAAATACGGGAGATCGGTATATTGCTGAACAGGGTAATAAAAGATTTTGTTTTTGCTATTGTCCAGTTCTTCCTTTACCTGTTTTTCATAATCACCTGTAAATTCGGCAACTACAACGACAGCAACGGGTCTTTCTCCATCAAATTTCTCTTTTACGGTTTTTGCAAACAGCTTACCTGCTTTTGCTTCGGTCATTTTTCCCGTTGACGTTATTACAAACGTATTTTCAGGAAGCTCTTTCTCCTTCAAAAACCTTATTTTTGCATCTCTGTCAACAGAAAATAGCAGAACATCTGTTCCGAAAGAGATGAATTTAGACAGATTTTCGGGAACTCCCAAGTGTTTATTCACGTAGTCGTCATTTTGGGTTTTAATAACCGTATATTTTTCTTTCTTTATGACACTTGTGAACAATATCTTATATCCGATATCGAACAGCTTTGAGAATTTGTTTTTACTCGCCATTGAGAGCATATGGGAATCAAATGCCATAGGATATTTGCGTCGGAGTTTTCTCATAAGGTACATTGCCGTCAATGTTTCCATGCAATGAACTAAGATTACATCGGGGTTAATTTCATTTATGGCGTTCAGAAGATCCTTTTTGTAGTAATTGAGTCTTCCCATTATATAACCTTTTGCTCTGACACGAATTATTTTTACTCCCGTGTTAGCCTCGTATTTCGCATCGTCTTCTGCAAGGTGTTCTCCGTATTCACCAAATGAATGGTATACTCCGTAAATGTATTTTGCTTCGGGTGAAATGATATAAACTTCATTTCCTGCTTTGCATTGAAACTTGGCCAGGGGATTACATTGATATCCAAAATTAGGATGAAAAGTGTCATCAACGTGTAATATCTTCACTTGTCTTTCTCCTCAAAGTATTCTGTAAGTTTTTGGGGGTCACCAAAAAGGTTACCGCATTTTTTTAGTTCTTCATCCGGCATATTCCACCACTCAAGTTTCAAAAGGCGTTCTATCGTTTCGTCGTCAAAACGCCTTCTTATGACCCTTGCAGGGTTGCCTGCCACTATAGTGTAAGGCTCAACGTCTTTTGTTACGACAGAACCGGCACCGACGACCGCACCGTCGCCTATCGTTATGCCCTGAAGAATAAGTGCACGGTTTCCTATCCAAACGTCGTTTCCGATTTTTATTGTTTTATAAGGTGAAAACTCAATATTTCCAAGATTTTTTCCGAAAATATTACGACCTTTGTTAAATACGGGGGACGTTGACACTGCGGTGAGGTCATGAGCTCCGCCGCCGATCCCGACGCCTGCCGCAATAGAGCAGAAGCTACCTACTTCGGCAAAAATGACGCTCGAACGGGCGGAAACGTAAGTATATCTGCCAACGCTGCTGTAACGCACGTTTGCATGGTGCTCGATAACGGCTTTTTTATCAACCTTTGAGTCAATGACTGTGGCTCTTGGCGATATTCCGTTAAATAATCTCGCCGGATAATGAAGTATCATCCTTAAAAGCTTTTTTATTCTCGCCATATTCGTCCTTTATTTTTTAGCGTTTTCTTCAAACACCTTTATTTTCTCTTTAAGGCTTATTTCTTTTGAGAATTTCGTGCAGGCGGTATTTCTCGCATTTTTGCCGTATTCCTTGCAAAGCTCACGGTCGGCGTAGAGCTTATTTATTATTTCTACTGCCTTTTCCGCATTTTCTGCCTCGCAACACTCGCCTGCCCTATGCTCGTTTATCGTTCTGCAAAGATCGGAATCAAGGTCGAACGAAGCGATAACGGGCGTTGCCGTTGCCATAATGCTTGCCGCCTTGCTCGGGAACGCTCCTCCTCCGACGCCTTTTTTGCAAATGACAAACGAGGCATCTCCAAGACTATAGACCTCGGATACTCTCTCCATCGGCTGCATCGGGAAGATGTCTATATTCTTAAGACCGCTTTCCTCGATTCGCTGCAAGAGCTTTTCCTTTTCCGAGCCGTCACCGAAGATCACGAAACGGATGTCTGTCTTATCCTTAAGCGCCTCGGCGCAGTCTACTACCAAATCTACGTTTTGCGAATTGCCGATATTGCCGGCATACGTAACGTAGAACTTGTCTCTTGCAAGACCGAACTCATCGAAAAGGGTGTTATTTTCTCTATCTACGTGATAGGTCTTGTCCGTATCTATCCAGTTGTAGATAACACTTATTTTCTCTGCAGGTACTCCGCGCTCAATAAGGCTTTCTCTTATGCTTTCGGAAATTACTATGATGTGTGACGCATTTTTATACGTCATATTAGAAACGAAGTTGCCTATCTTCCAGAGAAGTGATCCCTTTTTCGTCATTCCCGTGCTCACGAGCGAATCGGGAAAGAGATCCTGCACGGTATACACGTAAGGGATCTTTCGCAGCTTTTTTATAATGGTTGCGATTATGCCGTTTATCGGGGGAGTGCTTCCCATAGGGAGAAGATCAATGTTTTTTGCAAAAAGACCGAACCAAAGGAGCTTTATTTCAAGTATTGCATATCTGAAAGCTCTTCCGAGAGGGTTTCTGCCCTCTCTGTAAAGAGAAAATCTGTTTATATGTATCGCGCCGTTTATTTCGGTCTCTTTTTTTCTCTTTTTGTATTCGGCACGCACCTCGTCGCTTACTCCTCTTGAGGGAGTTGGGGCGTATATCTGAATAGTGTGACCGGCATCCGTCAGTGCTCTGCGCGTATCTTCAGCCAAATGTGCGCCCGATGTTTTTTCTGGCTTAAAATATGATTCAAGAAATAATACCTTCATGCTTCATCCTTGTGGCGGCAGCTTACTTTTTCTCTGCCGATGCCGTTTCTTTATCGTCTATGTAAAGATTTTCCTTTGAAGTTCCTTCTGCATTCGTGTAGACCTGCTCACGTTTAAGAACGGTGGCGAAGGTCTTAAAGAATATTTTAACGTCAAGTCCGAAGGTGACGTTGTTTGCATACCAAGCGTCCTTGAGACGCTTTTCTCTGACGGTAAGACCGTTTCTGTGGTAAGCCTGCGTATATCCTGTGATGCCGGGCTTTACGTCCATTTTTGCAACCTCATCGGGCTGGTAGCTGTCAAGAGCTCCTGCGCCGCTGGCACGTGGGCCGATAAGGGTCATATTGCCTATAAGGACGTTAAAGAACTGCGGAAGCTCGTCTATGCTCGTCTTGCGAATGAACCTGCCGACCTTTGTTACCCTATCGTCGTCTGCCGCATTGTACGTACTGCCGTCGGGGTTGGTCCAGTTCGGAGCGTTCACTATCATTGAGCGGAATTTATACATTCCGAATATCTTGCTGTCTTTGCCTATTCTTTTTGCCTTGTAGAACACAGGTCCACCGTCGTCAAGCTTTATTGCAAGTCCTACGACGAGGGTGATCAGCGCAAGGAAGGGCAGTGCGCAAAGCCCGATTATGATATCTGCGAAGCGTTTTACTACTATTACGTAAAAGCTCTTACTTTTCGGTTTGTTATGCATACTGAATTCTCCGTTATTCTATGATTATGTAATTTGCGAGCAGTTCTTTTGCTTTTGCGGCGTTTTCTTCAGCCTCGCAGGGCGTTTCGCCCGTAGCTATCACCCAGCCGCAGGTGTCGGATTTTTCTTTATATTCATTCTGTCGCTCACCGACGCCTTTTCTCATAACTACGTCGATAACTCCGTTTTTACCGATAACGTCATCCATAGGCTTTATTTCTCTGATGACTCCCGGCTTGTATATAAGTAAGCGTGTTGCGATGCATTTGTTTGTCTTGGGCTCAGCATCCACTTTTTCTCCGAGGGCAAGACGAATGGTATTGTCTATTACGCTCACGCCTCGTGAAAGGGGAACGAAGTGAGAAGCGATGAGGTTTTGACCTATCCTTATGCCGCAGTCGATGATATAGGGTTTTCCGTCCTCATCCGAGAGGATAACGTCAAAATTGACGCTTGCCATTGTTATGTTCAGAGCTTTTATCGCTTTTTTAACTTCGTCTGCTATCAGAGCTTCTTTATCCTCGGGAAGACCGGAGGGGGTTCTGTGACCGTAAGAGACGTCGCCGTTCTCTTCTCGCCTGAACGTAGTCTTGACTATTGCGTAAACGTATACGTTGTCACCTGCAACAAAGGCTTCTGCGCTGTATTCTTCGCCCCTGACAAGCCCTTCAGCGTAAAATTCGCCGTATCTTGCTCCGTCAAAGGCATATTTTACTGCGGTAGCTATCTCGTTCTCACTGTAAACGAGTGAAACGCCCTTGCTTCCCGAGCCGTCGCAGGGCTTTATGACACAGGGAAGCTCGAATTTGTGCTTCGATGCCTCTTCTACCGAGTGCATTTCGAAAAATTCGCCTTTTATATTACAGCCGTACTCGGCAAGACGCTTTTTGATCTTGAATTTGCTCTTTGATATCTCTGCGGTTTCGGGTGTGAGTGCGGGCAGAGAAAGCTTTTCTCCGATATAAGCTACGGTTGGTAGCGTAAGCGTTGCGCCGTAGGTCATAACGGCATCTATGCTATGCTCCTTTGCATATGCAAGACACTCTTCTTTGTCTGTTACGTCGATGACCTTATATTCCGCAGCGTGCTCAAATCCGGGAGCACTCGGGTTTTTGTCTACGCAAAGAGACGTAAATCCAAGCTCATTTATTCGCTTTATAAGCGGAACCTGATAGACGCCTCCGCCTATGACCAAAATCTTTTTCATATCTTCCTCACGGTGCTTTTCTGATGATTTCCTTGTCTATCCTCACCCTTGCCCTCTCGGCGGTTTCCTCGGCATCATCTCCAAGGCATACTACGTATCCGCAGCCATCAAGGTTAGTGCGGTAGGGGGTTATGATGTCACCCTCTGCGAGGTGATGCTCTATTTTTACGTCAAATTCTTTTTCGATTGCATTAAAATCGGGCAGCTTTTCTACTTCTCCGGGTGTAAGAGCCAGAAGCCTTGTGGCTACGGACGATGCTTTACAAACAGGAGAGAGTGAGATTTCGTCTCCTACGGCGTTTCGTATCATATTTGCCATATAATCTATACCCGTACCTGCGGGTATAATGTGCGAGCCGATGAGATTTCCACCCATGCGTGCACCGACGTCAACTATATATATTTTTCCGTCCTTTGTGATGAGCATATCCATATTCACCGAGCCACAGTTCACGCCGAGTGCGCGTATTGCTTTCGAGACACACTCTTTTGCTCTTTTCTCGACCTCGGGGGGGAGCTCACTCGGAATAGCGTGTCCGAGCTCTGCGTAATACGGGGGCTCTGTCATTTCCTTTTTCATAATGGCAAGTACGTGTACTTCACCGTTTATGACAAGGCTTTCGGCACCGTATTCTCTGCCGAAAATGAAGGTCTCGATCACTGCCCTGTGTGTAATGGATGAATCCATTGCAACGGTACAGGCTTCTTTAAGCCTTTCCTTTTCGTCAACCCTGTTCGCACCACGGCTTCCTGAGCCGTCACAGGGCTTTACCATAACGGGGTATATCAGCTTATCTGCCAGTGCATCAAGGTCCGTCTCGGAATTTATCTCATATGCCTGCTCGGTATCGTCCACCTTGCTCTCATAAAAGCATTTTCTTATTTTGTATTTGTTCTTTATGGTTTTTGCAACCTCGTAATCAAGTCCCGGGAGACCGAGCTCCTTTGCTATGTAGGATGCTGTGAGAACCCCGTAATCGGTAGCGGCAGTAAGAACTCCGTTTATCTTTTCCTCTCTTGCGTATGCGAGACAGGCGTTCTCGTCGGTGATATTTATAACGGCGTGCTTATCTGCGTATTTGAAGCCTACCGCATTCGGATTTGCGTCAACGGCAAGGGTGATATAGCCCATTTCCTTTGCCTTGCGTATAACGAATGCCTGCAGATATCCTGCGCCTATAACAAGTATCTTTTTCATTGCTTACCGGGCCTTTCTTTCGGAGTGTTCGGTTTATTTTATGAAGCTCTTTATTATTTCTGCGTAGTTCTCTGTAACGTACTCCACTTCCTCATCCGTAAGGCAGGTGTGTAGCGGGAGAGTGATCTCGCATACGAAGTGAGCATAAGCGTTCGGGTAATCCGCAATATCGAAGCCGAGATTCTTATATGCCGTATGCATCGGCAGCGGCTTATAATGGACGTTGCAGGCGATGCCCCTCTCCGCCATTTTTATGATTATCTCGTTTCTCTGCTCTGCGGTGATGCCGGGGATCTCCGTGATATAAAGATGCCCGGAGGATTCGTATTCATCTGTGTAATGGGGAAGTGTCCTTATACCGAGAGCCCTCAACGCTCTGTCGTAGTGATTGATTATCTCTTTTCTTCTTCTCAGCATGTCGGGGTATCTTTCAAACTGCTTAAGACCTACTGCTGCTGCGATGTCTGTCATATTGCACTTATACCAGGTGCCGACAATGTCATATTCCCAAGCACCGAGCTTGGTTTTGGCAAGAGCATCCTTATTCTGACCGTGAAGGCTGAAGAGCTGAAGCTGCTTATAAATATCGTCATTGCTTATTCCCGGGATGGTGCGCCAGGTGAGTGCGCCACCCTCTGCCGTTGTGAAATTCTTGACGGCATGGAAGGAGAACGAGGAAAAATCGGCAACGCTGCCTATCATTTTTTCATGGTATGAAGCACCGAACGAATGAGCGGTATCTGCCATTATTGCAATTCTTCCGAGAGCTTCCTGTATTTTTCCGTTTGGTCTGAAGAGATGCTTTTTGCGCTCAACTATATCAAAAATTCTGTCGTAGTCGCAGGGAACACCGCCCAGGTCTATCGGAATAATGGCCTTGGTTCTCTCCGTAATAGCACTCTCAAGTGCGTCGTAATCCATTTCGAGAGAGTCCTTCTGTGCATCTATAAGTATCAGATTCGCACCGACGTGACAAACTACGGATGCAGAGGCGGTATATGTATATGCGCAGGTTATAACCTCGTCTCCCTCGCCCACTCCGAGTATATGGAGCGCCATTTCGGCACAGGCAGTCTGGGAGTTCAGGCAAACGCATTTTTCCGTGCCTACCCACGCTGCGATCTGCGCTTCAAGCTTTTTAGTTCTCGGTCCCGTGGTTATCCATCCCGAACGGAGAGCCTCTGCGACCTCTGCTATTTCGAGTTCGGATATATCCGGGGGAGAGAAAGGAATCTTCATTTCTGTGCTCATATTTACACCTCTCGCAATACACGTTTTGCCAAATGGCCACAAGAATACATTTTATATACTATATAATTATAATGCACTACACATAAAAAGTCAAGTAATTTACATGCATTTGGGCATTTTGGGTGCATTCTTAAAGAGTTCCTCTGATGAAAAGTGTTAAATATCCACAAAAAATTTACACTTTTGGCAATTTTAGACATAAAAAATCCCCCATCAGGCTCGAAAAATGAACCCAATGGGGGCAGATTTAATATTTTTTAGTAGACGAGATCTTTGAAATTCTTTATTCGGTGGAACGTGAGCATATCGGTATTATGGGCCGAAGAGGCATCGGGACTGCCCGAACGGGAAACGAGAACGATATCGTCGCCGTCTATGTCTTACGTTGCATAGTTTCGAGCTTGTCTTTCGTCGCCACCGATAGCTATGATGCCGGCAAAGCACCAGTCAACGAGATTTTTGGAGAAACAGAGCTGGAGTCTGTGACGTTCATCGTAGGGGAGATTAAAGCGGTTAGGGGAAAGCTTTTCTTGTCATACTGTCGGTAGTTCTTCCGCCGCTGTAGTCGTGCTTGTGTAGAGTTGTAGTGAAGAAAGAAATGCCGTGAAGGTCAAGCTCGTCCTCTTTAACGAGGTCTCTGAAGCGGACTCTGTTTGAGAAGGACCAGCTTTCCTTTTTTGTAAGGTCGTCCGTTACCTTTGCGCGCATAAGAACTAGGGATCGTGCGGAAAGATTCCAGCCGTCGTGAATTTCACCGGGAAGATTTACAGTTACCGTTGCTGCAATGTTTACGTATCCATCCTCGATCCAGGGATTGAGTGTAGGGTCGTTCCAATCTTCGCTCTCATCCGTTATGATAGCTCCTTCGCTCCATGTATCGCCATTATCGGCCGAGCGGTATACAACGAGACCGTTTTTGGAGGAGCTCATGATATAAACGTAATCTCCTGCCTCAAATACGCTCGGATTGCATATCTTAAGCGAGACGTCCTTTTTTGCCAATTAAGTCCTTTATCATCGGACGTATAGACGCATCCGATGTGCGGATCTTCTTCGACCGGAACGTTTTTGTCGTTTATAGATTCATAGATGCTCAGTGTCGTAAGCGCTCCGAATATATCGTGGCAGAAAACGTAACGGCCGTTTTTCAGAACACACAGGGCAGGTGCTGCGGGGAAGATGCTCTTAGAATCGGGGGATTTGTAAATAGTTACAAAATCATTTGCAAGCGGTTTCATTTTAGTCTCCTGATTTTCATAAAAAGCTTTTTGTGGGTATTGCTGTGATTATAATATCTAAACTCCGGTAGGTTGTGAAGCAAAATGGTAAAAAAAGTCTTTCGAATATAAAATGATGTCCCAAAAGTATAAAAAATGTACACAGGCATGAAATTTTGCAAATTACTTGACAAAGATAAGTTTGTGTGATATAATGACTCCGCTGTAAAGTGAATATACGGAGGCATAGCTCAGTTGGTTAGAGTACTTGCTTGACATGCAAGGGGTCGCAGATTCGAGTTCTGCTGTCTCCACCAAGAGAAAAGCACCTGCAAAAATTGCAGGTGCTTTTTTATTCGTTATGATCAAATTTGCGAGTAGCTCGCTTTCTGCTTGCTCGCTCGATGGCTCGACGGCGCAGGCGGAAGCCGCTCGTTCTGCTTATGTCCATCATTTCAGCGCATTTTTCGACCGAAAGACCTCTTATGTAATGATAAAAGAGCATCAGCTTTTCGTTTCCGTCCTCGAGGTTCATTATGAAGCGTCTGACCTCGAACATTTTTGATTTTATGAGCACCTCGTCAGCGCAGGGGATAAGAGTTGCTTCATCATCGCATCTGTCCCCTGAAAAATATTCTTTTTCATATTTCATCATACCGAGCAGCTTTTTGTTTGCAGAGTAGCTTTCGAGAAATTTTTTGGTTTCACGTATTTTTGTTTCTTCTTTTATTACCATTTGAGAGTCCTTTCATATTCTTTTGAAGCCGAGAGCGTATAACATATCTTCCTTCGATGAAAATTCGCAAATGCGTATTATTTCTCTGAGAGATATTTCGGAAATGCAGTTCTCGCAAACCGCCTTCCCCGAATAAATAAGTGCCAACTCTCTCCTTGTGAGAGGTCTGCCGCAAACCCGGCAGAATATCGGGCGAACAGCGATGTTTGAATAGGTCATTAGCTTTATATCCTTTCTTTATTTTGCTTGACAAATGCGAAAAAATATTGTATAATTATCATAATGAAAACTTAAATATATTTCGAGAGATTTGTCTGTTTACAGAACTATTATAACGTAAAACCGAACTAATGTCAAGTGTTTATTTCGGATTTCTTTCCTAAAATGGAAAAATTTATTGAAAAATAACAGAAAGAGAGCGCTTTATCTGTATGAGTTATTCAAATTATGAAAAATTGTTAAAGCTGAAAAGGTCCACCTCTTACAAGGTAGCAAAGGCAACGGGCATAGCACCGTCCACACTTTCGGATTGGAAGAACGGCAGAAGTGTGCCCAAGACCGATAAAATGAAGCTCATAGCTGAATATTTTGGAGTGGATATAGGGCATCTTGTCGGTGATGATATAGATTTTGATTATTCCGAATTCAATATGGAGAATGAAGCAGAGTTTTGCGGGCGCAAAATGGTGCCTATCATTGGCGAGATACGTGCGGGGCAGCCGATAATAACAAATGAGACTCTTCTCGGATATGAGAGCGCAGATATTGGCGAGAATGACGAGAGAGATTACTTTTATCTTACCGTTTGCGGTGACAGTATGAAGGACTGCGGAATGGTTGACGGCTCTCTTGTCCTTTTTCGCAAGCAGCAGTACGCAGAGGAAGGAAATATAGTGGCTTGTCTTGTTGGTGGCGAGTGTGCTACCGTCAAACGCTTTCATATAGAAAAGCGCCGCATCTATCTCGTTCCCGAGAACGATGATTATGAGCCGATAGAGCTCACCCCAGAGGATTTTGAGAGCGGAAATGCGAGAATCCTTGGTATTGCCATTGAAATGAAGATAAAATTTTGAGGATAAAAGATGACTGCAATAAGTGTTGAATCCCTCGGGTTTTCCGTGGGTACTAAGGTTATTCTCGAGAACGTTTCCTTTTCTCTTGAGGACGGGGATAAGCTCGGTATAATAGGCGTTAACGGAAGCGGAAAATCCACGCTTTTTAAGCTTATAACAGGTGAATACGAGGCAAGCGAGGGTAACGTATATATATCGAAGGACAAAACTGTTGGTGTGCTCACACAGGACGGCGCTTTTGACGTATCCGAGCTTTGCGGAGACACGGTGCTCGAGCAGATGTATTCTGCTTTTCCCGAGCTTTTAAGAGCCGAGGAGCACATTGCTGAGCTTGAAGCCGAGCTTAAGGCTCGTGCCGAGGAGTCGGAGAGCGATATCTACCGTTCACTCACTCTTGAATATACCGAGCTGTACAATAAATTTATGAGAGACGGCGGACTAGAGTTCAGAGGGCGTGCCGCCTCGATATTAAAGAAGATGGGCTTTGACGAGAACGATATGAACAAGCCCTGCACGGCTCTCAGCGGAGGGCAGAGGACCAGACTTGCACTCTCCCGTCAGCTTTGCCGTGAGCCTGATATACTTCTTCTCGATGAGCCGACGAACCACCTCGATATGGAGACTCTCCGCTGGCTTGAAAATTTTCTTGTGTCCTATAAAAAGAACGTGCTCGTTATATCGCACGACAGATATTTTCTCGATAAGGTCACAAATAAGACTCTTCTCGTTGAGCACACGCATGCGAAGCTCTATAACGGCTCATACACACAGAGCATGGAGCAGAGAAGGATAGACCGTGAGATAGAGGAGAGGCATTACAAG
>SVUB01000040.1 GCA_015063495.1 Oscillospiraceae bacterium | reverse complement strand
GATGCCCTTCTGTCAACAGTACAGATGCCCTCCGGCATACCTGTAGCTACTGTTGCTATCGACGGGGGAGTCAATGCCGCTTTGCTTGCAGCAGAAATGCTGGCAATATCCGATGACGAGCTTGCCTTAAAGCTCGATGCGAAAAGAGCTGCCGATGCAAAAAAGGTGCTCGAAAAGGACGCAGCTGTCTGCGCTGAACTTAACAAGTAATTTTATATAACATAAGGAGAAAAAGAACATGAAACTCGTTTACACAGGAAAAACAAAGGACGTTTTCGCACTCGACAATGGTAACTACATGCTTAAATTCAAGGATGACTGCACAGGTAAAGACGGCGTTTTCGATCCCGGTGAAAATTCCGTAGGCCTTACTATCGACGGAGTTGGAGACGTTAATCTCCGCATGTCTATATATTTCTTTGAGAAGGTAAATGCAGCAGGTATCAAGACTCACTACGTAAGCGCTGACCTTGCAAATACAACTATGGAAGTTCTCCCCGCAAAAGCATTCGGCAAGGGTCTTGAGGTCATCTGCCGTCATAAGGCAGTCGGATCCTTCTACCGCCGCTACAGCGACTATTGCAACGAGGGTGACGATCTTCCCGCATACGTCGAGACTACCTTCAAGAATGATGCTAAGGGTGACCCGCTTGTAACAAAGGACGGCCTTGTAGACCTCGGCGTTATGACCGCAGAGCAGTACGACGACATCAAGCTCATGACACAGCAGATCACGCAGATCGTTGCCGATGATCTTAAGGAGAAAGGTCTCGTTCTCTACGACATCAAGTTCGAATTCGGTTACGACGCTGACGGTAAGGTAATGCTTATCGACGAGATAGCATCAGGTAACATGCGTGTTTACAAGGACGGTCAGTACATCGATCCTATGACACTCTCCGAACTCTTCTTCGCTTAATAAGGGAGAAGCAAATGGGCGGATTTTTCGGTGCATCGCTTAAACGCGATGCAATGATGGACGTTTTCTTTGGTGTCGACTATCATTCGCACCTCGGAACTCGCCGTGCAGGTCTTGCGGCTTATAACGATACCGTAGGACTTCAGAGATCAATTCATAACATACAAAACTCGCCTTTCAGAACGAAGTTCGAGAATATCTTTGACGAGATGAGCGGAAATGCCGCTATCGGCTGTATAAGCGACAGTGATCCGCAACCCCTGCTCATCCGCTCAAAGCTTGGAACCTACGCTATCTGCATTGTAGGCGCGGTAAACAACGCCGATGCGCTTATGCGTGAATATTTTGATCACACAAACGGTCATTTCAATGCAATGACGGGCGGCAAGGTGAACTCCACCGAGCTCGTTGCAGCGCTTATCGGTCAAAAGGATTCGTTTGCAGAGGGAATAAGATTTGCACAAGAAGTCATCGAGGGCTCTGCGTCGATCCTTATTCTCAAGGAAGGCGGAAACATAATTGCCGCAAGAGACCGTCTCGGCAGAACTCCGGTACTTATCGGCAAGAGTGAGGACGGCTACTGCGCAACCTTTGAATCCTTTGCCTATACGAAACTCGGCTTCGAGAACGAGCGTGAGCTCGGCCCCGGTGAAGTAGTTGAATTTAACGCAGAGATGATAGAACAGCTTGTAACTCCCGGAGAGGAGATGCACATCTGTGCCTTCCTTTGGTCCTACTACGGCTATTCCACCTCAAACTATGAGGGGGTCAACGTCGAAACGATGCGTTATCGCAACGGAGAAATAATGGCAGAGACTGACGAGAAAAAAGGCATAACTAAGGAGATAGACTATGCCTGTGGCGTCCCTGATTCGGGTACTCCGCATGCTATCGGATATGCAAACAAGAGTGACGTTCCGTTTGCACGCCCCTTCATCAAATATACTCCTACCTGGCCTCGCAGCTTTATGCCCGCAAATCAAAAGGACAGAGATAGGGTTGCGAAGATGAAGCAGATCCCGGTTCACGAGCTTATACAGGATAAAAACCTTCTTTTCGTAGACGATTCTATCGTCAGAGGTACACAGCTGAAGGAAACCGTCGATTTTCTCTATGATAACGGTGCAAAAAGCGTTCATATGCGCTCCGCATGCCCCCCTATCATGTATAACTGTAAATATCTGAATTTCTCCTCCTCAAGAAATGAAATGGAGCTTCTTGCAAGAAGAATCATAAATGAGCTTGAGGGCGAAGAGGGGCTTAAGTACATCGATGAGTACAGTGACGGCTCAACCGAGCGCGGTAAAAAACTTCGCAAGGCTATCTGTGATAAATTCAATTTCGCATCTCTTGAGTTCCAGTCCCTCGAGGGCCTTATAAAGGCAATCGGTATAGACAAGTGCAAGCTCTGCACCTATTGCTGGAACGGCAAGGGCTGATAAAACTTTTAATTTTGAAAGGAACGAATAAAAATGAGTAATAAATCATTCTCGGACAGCTATGCTGCGGCAGGTGTTGATATAACAGCCGGATACAAAGCAGTCGAGCTTATGAAAAAGCATATTGCACGTACAAAAAACGAAGGCTGTCTTGATGACGTAGGCGGATTTGGCGGTTGCTTCGGTCTGCCTATGGCAGGAATGGAGGAGCCCGTTCTCGTTTCGGGAACCGACGGATGCGGAACTAAGGTAAAAATGGCTATCCTTATGGATAAGCACGATACCATTGGCATCGACGCCGTTGCAATGTGCGTAAATGACATTATCTGCTGCGGTGCAAAGCCCCTTTTCTTCCTTGACTATATTGCATGCGGAAAGAATATTCCCGAAAAGATAGCAGAGATAGTAAGCGGTGTCGCTGAGGGCTGCGTACAGTCGGGTGCGGCTCTTATCGGTGGCGAGACAGCGGAGCATCCCGGCATGATGCCGACAGATGACTATGACCTTGCAGGCTTTGCTGTAGGTATCGTTGACAAGAAAAAGATACTTGACAACAAGAAGATGGCTGCAGGTGACGTTGTTATAGCACTGAAATCCAGCGGCATCCATTCAAACGGCTTCTCTCTTGTAAGAAAGGTATTCGATATAGACCACAACCCCGATTCACTTTACGTTCCGAATGAATCACTTGGTGGAAAGAGCATCGCTGAGACGCTCCTCACTCCTACGAGAATATACGTAAAGCCCGTCCTCTCTCTCCTTGAGAAGGTAAACGTAAAGGGCATCTCCCATATCACAGGCGGCGGCTTCTATGAGAACATTCCGAGAAGCATTCCCGACGGACTCGGCGCAAAGATAGACCGTGCATCCGTAAAGATCCTCCCCATATTCGAGCTTATAGCTAAGGTCGGCGGTATCAGCGAACACGATATGTTCAACACATTCAATATGGGTGTCGGTATGAGCATCGTCGTCCCCGCAAACGAGGTCGAGCTCGCACTTGACACACTCCGTGCCGCAGGTGAAGACCCCTACGTTATAGGTGAGATAGCAGAGAGTGACGAAAAGATAACCATCTGCTGATAAAGCTTTAAGAAATTAACGGTACGTTTATGCCCGCACTTCTATGATAGGCAGGAAAGAATAATGGCTAAAGAATTTGCAAAGGTCGCTGTCCTGGTTTCAGGCGGCGGAACCAATCTTCAGGCTCTTATCGATGCAGAAAAGAGCGGAATAATAAAGAGCGGAAAAATTTCGCTCGTTATATCAAACAAAAGCGATGCGTATGCGCTCGAAAGAGCTAAAAACGCAGGAATTGAGACTGCCGTAGTGCTAAAGAGTGAATGCTCGGGAAAAGAGGATTTCGAGAACCGTATCATGTCTCTTATAGACTCGCACGGTATCGATTTTATAGTCCTTGCAGGATTTATGGTGATCCTGTCGGAGCGATTTACGGGCAGGTACCCTAAAAAGATAATCAACGTTCATCCGTCACTTATTCCGTCATTTTGCGGTGAGGGCTTCTATGGTCTGAAGGTACACGAGGCGGCACTCGCATACGGAGTGAAGGTTACGGGCGCAACCGTACACTTTGTAAACGAGATCCCCGACGGCGGTGAAATAATTATGCAAAAGGCTGTCGAGATAAGAGAAAACGACACCCCCGAAACTCTGCAGAAATACGTTATGGAAAACTGCGAATGGATAATCCTTCCCCGTGCGCTTGAAAAAGTCTGCGCCGAAATAATTAAATGAGAGGTTGTTAAAATGAAAGTATCTACTATAGCAAATGAACTGAATTCCCTTGCCTATCACGGCAGAGGTATTATTATAGGTAAAAGTGCAGACGGCAAAAAGGCCGTTACCGCTTATTTCATTATGGGCAGAAGCGTGAACAGCCGCAACCGTGTTTTCGTTGCAGAGGGTGACGCTATGCGCACAAAGGCTTTTGACGAATCCAAGATGGTAGATCCCCATCTTATCATCTACTACCCCGTCCGTGTTCTCGGTAACAAGACCATCGTTACAAACGGTGACCAGACCGATACTATCTACAATCTTATGGACAAGCAAATGACCTTCGAGCAAGCTTTACGCACACGCGAGTTTGAGGATGACAAGCCGAACTTTACCCCCAGAATATCGGGTATAATCCACCGTGAGGATGGCGACATGAACTTCGCTATGTCTATTCTTAAGAGTGCAGAGGGCGACGACAGCTCCTGCGAGCGCTTTACATACGCTTATTCAAATCCCATAGCAGGTAAAGCAAAGTTTATCCATACGTACAACGGTGAGGGCGATCCGCTTCCCTCCTTTGAGGGCGAGCCGAAGACTCTTGAGCTTCCCGATATGGAAATAGACGCTCTTACAGATCTCATCTGGACAAACCTCAATGAAGACAATAAGGTATCGCTTTTCGTAAGGTATATTGATATTGCAAGCGGCGAGAGCGAGACAAGAATAGTAAATAAAAACGCTTAAAGGAGACGAAAAATGAAAGAATTTGAACTTAAATACGGCTGTAACCCCAATCAGAAGCCCGCAAAAATATTTATGGACGGCGATAAGGAGCTTCCCATCGAAATTCTTTGCGGAAGACCCGGTTTTATCAATTTCCTTGATGCCTTTAACTCCTGGCAGCTCGTAAAGGATCTTAAAGAGGCTCTCGGACTTCCTGCGGTTACTTCCTTTAAGCATGTCAGTCCCACCTCGGCAGCTGTCGGAATTCCGCTTTCCGAGAAGCTGAAGAAGGCTTGCTTTGTAGACGATATTGAAGGCCTTGACGAGTCTCCCCTCGCTTGTGCTTATGCAAGAGCAAGAGGAACCGACAGAATGTGCTCCTTTGGCGACTGGGTAGCACTCTCCGACGTCTGCGACGTTACAACAGCAAAGCTCATCAAGCGTGAGGTATCCGACGGCGTTATCGCTCCCGGATATGAGCCCGAGGCGCTTGAAATACTCAAATCCAAGAGAAACGGAAATTATAACATAGTGAAAATAGACCCTGATTACGTTCCCGCTGAAATCGAGCACAAGCATGTTTTCGGCATTACTTTCGAGCAGGGCAGAAATAACTTTAAGATTGACAGAGAGCTTCTTTCAAACATCGTTACAGCAAATAAGGAGCTTCCCGAAAGTGCAGTACGTGATCTCATAATCTCTCTTATTACTCTTAAATATACACAGTCGAACTCCGTATGCTATGCATACGACGGTCAGGCTATCGGTGTAGGTGCGGGCCAGCAGTCGAGAATCCATTGCACACGTCTTGCAGGCGGAAAGGCTGACACTTGGTTCCTGCGTCAGCACGATAAGGTTCTTAATCTTCCCTTCAAGGATGGAATCGGAAGACCCGACAGAGATAACGTTATCGACGGTTATATCAATAAGAACGAAGAGGACGTTTGTGCAGACGGAAATTGGCAGAAGTATTTTACACGCCAGCCCGAGCCGCTGACAGACGAGGAAGCAAAGGCTTATCTCGCTTCTATGGACGGCGTAGCGCTCGGCTCTGATGCCTTCTTCCCCTTTGATGACAACATTGAGAGAGCAAAGAAGAGCGGCGTTAAGTATATTGCCGAGCCCGGCGGCTCTATCCGTGATGACGTGGTCATCGCTTGTGCAGACAAGTACGAGATGACTATGGCATTTACAGGAATGAGACTCTTCCATCACTGATTAGGAGACTAAAATGAAGATAATGGTCGTAGGCGGTGGCGGCAGAGAACACGCTATCGTCAAGAAAATAAAAGAAAACAAAGCGGTCACAGAGATATTTGCGCTCCCCGGAAACGGCGGTATAGCTATGGATGCTACCTGCGTAAATATCGGTGCTAAGGATATTGACGGCATCGTAAAATTTGCAGTAGAAAACAAGATAGACTATGCGATTGTAGCTCCCGATGATCCGCTCGTGCTCGGAGCAGTTGACGCTCTTGAAGAAAAGGGTATTCCCTGCTTTGGTCCGAGAGCAAACGCCGCTATAATCGAGGGAAGCAAGGTCTTCTCAAAGAACCTTATGAAAAAATACAACATTCCCACTGCGGAATATGAGGTCTTCACAGATATGGATGCGGCACTTAAGTATCTCGAGAGTGCTCCCATACCTACCGTAATAAAGGCCGACGGTCTTGCTCTCGGTAAGGGCGTTATAATTGCCCAGACCCGTGAGGAGGCTAAGGATGCGGTAAGATCCATGATGCAGGATAAGGTATTCGGCAAAAGCGGTGACCAGATAGTTATCGAGGAATTCCTCACAGGCCCCGAGGTGTCAGTTCTTGCCTTCACCGACGGAAAGAGCATCGTTCCTATGGTATCCTCTATGGACCATAAGCGTGCAGGTGACAACGACACAGGTCTTAACACAGGCGGTATGGGAACCATCGCTCCCAACCCCTATTACACCGATCCTATTGCCTGGGTCTGCACCGAGCAGATATTTATTCCCACCGTGCAGGCTATGAACAAGGAAGGCAGAACGTTTAAGGGTTGCCTTTACTTCGGTCTTATGCTTACAGAAAAGGGCCCCAAGGTAATCGAATACAACTGCCGCTTCGGAGACCCTGAAACGCAAGTCGTTCTCCCTCTGCTTGAAACAGACCTGCTCACGGTAATGCAGGCAGTTACAGAGGAAAGACTTGGCGATATAGAGGTAAAATTCTCGGACGGCTCCGCTTGCTGTGTCATAATGGCATCGGGCGGATACCCTTCATCTTACCAAAAAGGATTTGAAATAAGCATTCCCGAAAATATAGCAGACAGCGTTTACGTTGCCGGAGCCGAGATAAAGGACGGCAAAATGGTAACGAGCGGCGGCAGAGTTCTCGGTGTTACGGCTACTGCCAACAGCCTCGAGGATGCTATTACCGAGGCTTATAAAAAAGTTGAAAAAATCAGCTTTGAGGGCGCATTCTACCGCCACGACATAGGCGCAAGAGCACTTGCCGCCAAAAAGGAGATCTGATATGGTATACAGAATATTTGTTGAAAAGAAATCGGGACTTGAAAACGAGGCAAAGGCTCTTTGCTCTGAGCTTCGCACTCTTCTCGGCATAAAAGGACTTAAAAACGTCCGCCTCCTTAACCGTTACGACGCTGAAAATATAAGCGAGGAGCTCTTTAACGAAGCAGTCAATACCGTTTTCGCAGAGCCCCAGCTTGATATTGCCACAGGCGAGCTTGATGCAAAGGGCGGCATAGTATTTGCAACCGAATATCTGCCCGGTCAGTTCGACCAAAGAGCAGATAGCGCCGCTCAGTGTATTCAGATACTCTCCTGCGGTGACAGACCCACTATCCGCACGGCAAAGGTCTACGTTCTTGAGGGTGATATAAACGATGCGGAGCTTAGAGAGATCAAGAAATACGTTATCAACCCCGTTGAAGCACGTGAAGCATCTCTTGAAAAGCCTGAAACTCTCGCAGTACAGTACGAAATACCAACAACTGTTGAAACCCTTGACGGTTTCTGCGCACTTGATGCAGCCGGTCTCTCTGATTTTGTCTCAAAATACGGTCTTGCTATGGATACCGACGATATAAAATTCTGCCAGGACTACTTTAAGAGCGAAAAGCGTGATCCTACCATCACCGAAATTCGTATGATAGATACTTATTGGTCCGATCACTGCCGTCATACCACCTTCCTTACTACGATAGATAACGTCCATTTCGAGGACGAGCTTCTCGAGAAGGCCTACAACAGATATATCGCAGTAAGAGGTGAGCTTGGCAGAACGAAGCCGATAAATCTTATGGATATTGCCACTCTTGCCGTTAGATATCTTAAAAAGAACGGCAAGCTTGATAAACTCGACGAGAGTGAAGAAATAAATGCTTGTACCGTTAAGATAGAGATCGAGACCGACGGCAAAAAAGAGCCTTGGCTCCTTCTTTTCAAGAACGAGACTCATAACCACCCCACAGAGATCGAGCCCTTCGGCGGTGCGGCTACCTGCATCGGCGGTGCAATACGTGACCCGCTCTCGGGTCGTTCATACGTTTACGCCGCTATGCGTGTAACAGGTGCGGCTGACCCCTTAAAGCCCGTTTCCGAGACAATAAAGGGTAAGCTCCCCCAGAGAAAGATAGTTCAGACCGCAGCAGCAGGCTATTCCTCTTACGGTAACCAGATAGGCCTTGCAACGGGTATCGTTGACGAGATCTATCACGACGGATACGCAGCAAAGAGAATGGAGATAGGTGCTGTTATCGCAGCAACACCTGCCGAGAACGTAAGACGTGAGGTGCCCGCTGACGGAGATATAGTTATACTCCTTGGCGGAAGAACCGGACGTGACGGATGCGGCGGTGCGACAGGTTCATCCAAAAAGCACACACTTTCCTCTCTTGAGACCTGCGGTGCAGAAGTCCAGAAGGGTAACGCACCCGAGGAAAGAAAGCTTCAGAGACTCTTCCGCAACGGCGATGCCTGCAGAATGATAAAACGCTGTAATGACTTCGGTGCAGGCGGCGTCTCGGTCGCTGTCGGTGAGCTTGCAGACGGTCTTGATATAAACCTTAACAACGTTCCGAAAAAATACGACGGTCTTGACGGCACAGAGCTTGCGATAAGCGAATCGCAGGAGAGAATGGCAGTTGTCGTTGAGGCAAAGGACGTGGAAGCGTTCATGGCACTCGCAAAGAGCGAAAACCTTGAAGCTACCGTCGTTGCAAGGGTAACCGAAGAACCCAGACTACGTATGCATTGGAATGGCAATACTATCGTTGATATATCCCGTGAGTTCCTTAACTCCAACGGTGCTGAAAAGCATATAAACATCGCTCCCGCAAAGCCCGAATGCTATAAGAAAGCATCCGTTACCGATTTTGCGGATGGCTATAAGGCTCTCGCAGCAGACCTTAACGTCTGCTCCAAGCGTGGTCTTTCAGAGCGTTTTGACTCTACCATCGGTGCAGGAACTGTGCTTATGCCCTTTGGCGGTAAAAAGCAGCTCACCCCCATTCAGGCGATGGTGCATAAGATATCCGTTGAGGAAAAGCATACAGACCACTGCTCTTATATGTCCTGGGGTTATAACCCCTTCATCTCCGAGAAGAGCCCCTATCACGGTGCTTACCTCGCAGTTGTAGAGAGCGTAGCTAAGCTTATAGCATCAGGTGCTTCGTTTGAGGACGTTTATCTTACCTTCCAGGAATACTTTGAAAAGCCCGCAAAGGATGCGGCGCGTTGGGGTAAGCCTCTTGCGGCACTCCTTGGTGCCTTCTCCGCACAGCTTGATCTCGGAATCGGATCTATTGGCGGTAAGGACTCCATGAGTGGTTCATTTGAGGATCTTGACGTTCCTCCTACACTCGTATCATTTGCCGTAACAACAGGCAAGACCGACGAGGTAATAACCAACAACTTCAAAAAGGCTGGCAGCAAGGTAATTCTTATAAAGCCCGAGTATGATGAAAACAATCTCCCGAAGGCTGACTCCCTCATTTCCGTATTCAATAAGGTTACGGCTCTTATGAGAGAAGGTAAAGTACTTTCCGCACAGACACCTACATACGGAGGCGTTGCGGAATCGGTGCTCAAGATGGCTATGGGCGACGGATTTGGATTCAAGTATGCTGACGGACTTGACCTTGATACGATTTTCGGCTACAACTATGGTGCGTTTATCCTTGAAGTAACCGACGACGTTTGCTCCTGCATAGGTACTCTTATCGGTAACGTAACAGACGACGAAAAGATAACACTCGGTGCTTCTGCCCTTTCTATGACAGAGCTTTGCGGTATCTATGAAGAGAAGCTTGAGAGCGTTTATCCCTGCCTTGAGAGCAAGGATTCCGTTAAATATGAGAATTTCTCTTCCCCTGCAAAGGAAATACTTGCTCCCGCAGTTAAGGTTGCCAAGCCCAAGGTCCTTATTCCCGTATTCCCCGGCACAAACTGTGAGTTTGACACAGCAAAGGCTATGAGAGATGCGGGTGCAGATATAAAGACGTTCGTTATAGGCAACCTCACCTCCTCCGATATACAGAGAAGCGTTGAGGACTTTGCACGTGAACTTAAAACAAGCCAGATGGTATTCGTTCCCGGTGGTTTCTCGGGCGGTGACGAGCCCGACGGCTCTGGTAAATTCATCATGGCGTTCTTCAAGGGCGAGGCTGTAAAAGAACAGGTACATGAGCTGTTAAATAACAGGGATGGTCTTATGTGCGGTATCTGTAACGGATTCCAGGCTCTTATTAAGCTTGGTCTCGTTCCCTTTGGAAAGATAATCGACACGGATGAGAACTGCCCTACCCTTACCTTTAATACTATCGCACGACACCAGTCAAAGCTTGTGCGTACAAGAATAGCATCGAATAAATCTCCTTGGCTTAGTGCAACAAATGTTGGCGACGTCTATACCGTTCCGATATCCCACGGTGAAGGACGCTTCCTTGCTTCCGACGAGGTAGTCCGCACTCTTGCAGCAAACGGACAGATCGCAACACAGTACGTCGACTTTGACGGCAACGCAACGAGCGATATCCGCTTTAACCCCAACAACTCCGCATTTGCTATTGAGGGTATAACATCTCCCGACGGCAGAGTCCTCGGTAAGATGGGCCACAGTGAGCGTATAGGCAACGGTCTTTACAAGAACGTTATCGGCGAGTTCGATATGAAGATGTTCGAATCCGCAGTAAAATATTTTAAGTAATTTAAGAGGTGTGAAATGGCTTATTTATCCGATATTGAGATAGCTCAGGCTACCGAAATGGAACATATAACCAAAATAGCCGAAAAAGCAGGTATTGACGAAAAATATATCGAGCAGTACGGCCGTTATAAGGCTAAAGTGGACTATTCTCTCCTCGATGAATCGAAAAGAGACAACGGTAAGCTAATTCTAGTTACAGCAATTACACCCACCCCCGCAGGCGAAGGTAAGACCACTACCACTATCGGCCTTGCAGACGGCCTTAAAAAGATAGGCAAGAACGTTATGGTGGCTCTGCGTGAACCATCCCTTGGTCCTGTTTTCGGAGTTAAGGGCGGTGCAGCAGGCGGCGGATACGCACAGGTCGTTCCTATGGAGGATATCAACCTTCATTTTACGGGTGACTTCCACGCAATAGGTGCGGCAAATAACCTCCTTGCGGCTATGCTTGATAACCATATCTATCAGGGTAATGCACTGAATATAGACCCTCGCAGAATAACCTGGAAGAGATGCGTTGATATGAATGACCGTCAGCTCCGCTTCGTTACAGACGGACTTGGCGGCAGAGTAAACGGAGTTCCGCGTGAGGACGGCTACGATATCACGGTTGCTTCCGAGATAATGGCTGTATTCTGCCTTGCGAGCTCGATAAAGGACCTCAAGGAGAGACTCTCTCGCATCGTTGTTGGCTACACCTACGATGAAAAGCCGGTTACCGCAGGTGACCTTAAGGCAGTCGGCGCAATGGCAGCGCTCTTAAAGGATGCTCTTAAGCCTAACCTCGTTCAGACCCTTGAGGGTACACCCGCATTTGTTCACGGCGGTCCCTTTGCAAATATTGCTCACGGCTGTAACTCCGTAATTGCTACAAAAATGGCTATGAAGCTCGGTGACTACGCCGTAACCGAGGCAGGCTTTGGTGCCGACCTTGGTGCCGAAAAGTTCCTTGATATCAAGTGCCGCTATGCAGGCCTTACACCGAGCGCAGTCGTTATGGTCGCTACCGTAAGAGCGCTTAAGATGCACGGCGGCCTTGCAAAAACGGAGCTTGGAAATGAGGATCTTGCGGCTCTTGAAGCAGGAATTCCCAATCTTCTCCGTCACGTTTCTAATATAAAGAACGTATATAAGCTCCCCTGCGTGGTTGCCGTCAACCGCTTCCCCACCGATACCGATGCCGAGATAAACCTCGTTATCGAAAAGTGCAAGGCACTCGGAGTTAACGTAGTCCTCTCTACCGTTTGGGCTGACGGCGGTAAGGGCGGTATGGCTCTTGCGGAGGAGGTAGTCAGACTTTGTGAGGAAAAGAACGAATTTTCCTTTAGCTATGAGCTCGAAGATAGCATCGAAGAAAAGATAGAGAAAGTGGTTCGCCGTGTATATGGCGGTGTTGGTGTAAACTTCACGCCCATGGCACAGAAGGAGATCGCAAAGCTCGCTTCGCTCGGCTTTGATAAGATCCCCGTCTGTATGGCAAAGACACAGTATTCTTTCTCGGATGACGCAACGAAGCTCGGTGCTCCCGAAGGCTTTACGGTAACCGTTAGAAACGTTAAGGTGTCGGCCGGTGCAGGATTTATTGTAGTTCTCACAGGCGATATTATGACGATGCCCGGTCTTCCTAAAATTCCGGCGGCTGAAAAAATAGACGTCGACGATAACGGAAAGATATCCGGACTGTTCTAAATAATCAAAGCAGACTGCCGTGCGGCAGTCTGCTTTTTCATTAAAAATATTTCGCAAATCTATTGACAAAAGGCATAAATATGGTTATAATATATGGGTACGAGCTTAGAAACGGCCCTCGTACCGATGGAGAAGTACTCAAGAGGCCGAAGAGGCGCCCCTGCTAAGGGTGTAGGTCGGATTTAACCGGCGCGAGAGTTCAAATCTCTCCTTCTCCGCCAAACATAAACCGCAATTCCGATACAAAGGGATTGCGGTTTTTGATTTTTTGTGGTATAATTACAGTGTACGGAGGTGATATTATGTTTTCTTTTTTTAGAAAAAAGCTTGTTTCTGAGATCGAACAACAACCAC
>SVUB01000039.1 GCA_015063495.1 Oscillospiraceae bacterium | reverse complement strand
GACGACGTAACTATTCAGGTGCTCACTCAGTCGAGAGAGCATATAATCGCAAAGACGTTTGAAGCGATAAAAGGAGCGAAGCACGCAGTAGTTCACCTTTATAACTCGACTTCGGTTGCACAGAGAGAGCAGGTATTCAAGCGCTCGAAGGAAGAAATAACCGAGATCGCAAAATTCGGTGCAGAGCTTTGTAAAAAGTACAAGGCGGCGGCAAAGGAATACGGCGGAAAGATAACATTTGAGTATTCCCCCGAGAGCTTTACCGGAACCGAGCCCGAATATGCGGCAGAAATTTGCAACGAAGTCATAAAAATTTGGGAGCCCACTCCCGATGATAAGGTGATAATCAACCTGCCCGTAACCGTGTCGCACTCGATGCCCCACGTTTACGCAAATCAGGTCGAATATATGAGCAAAAACCTCCTTTCACGAGAGAATGTGATAATTTCTCTCCATCCCCATAATGACCGAGGATGCGCAGTAGCAGACAGTGAGATGGGACTGCTTGCAGGTGGTGACAGAATAGAGGGAACGCTCTTTGGAAACGGCGAGAGAACGGGTAACGTCGATATCGTAACACTTGCCCTCAATATGTTCTCGCAGGGCGTTGACCCGGGGCTTGATTTCTCGAATCTGCCCGAAATAACCAAGGTTTACGAAAAGGTAACCCGTATGCACGTCTATGAAAGACAGCCTTACAGCGGCAAACTCGTGTTTGCGGCGTTCAGCGGATCACATCAGGACGCTATCGCAAAGGGTATGAAGCACAGAGTCGAAAAGGATGCAAAAATATGGAACGTTCCCTATCTTCCCATCGACCCTGCGGACGTCGGCAGAGTTTACGAGGCAGACGTTATAAGAATCAACTCGCAGTCGGGTAAGGGCGGTATCGGCTACATACTCGAAACGCAGTACAGCCACGTGCTTCCTCCCAAGATGAGAGAGGCCTTCGGCTACCACGTCAAGAGCATCTCCGACCACGAGCACAGAGAGCTTCAGGCCTCGGAGGTCTACGACATATTTATGAGAGATTTTGTTAACCTCACGTCCAATATCGAGGTAAGCAAGGCTCTTTACGAGGATATCGGAGAGGATATCAGAGCTACGAGCACGATAGTATATGGTGGCAAGGAGCAGACGGTGATTTCCGAGGGTAACGGACGTCTTGACGCAGTTTCAAACGCAATTCACACGCTCACAGGTCTCGATTACGTGCTCCAGAGCTATACACAGCACGCTCTTGAGGGCAAAACAAGCTCAAAGGCGGCTTCCTACGTTAGTATTGAATATAAGGGCGAGACTTATTGGGGAACGGGCATAAGCCACGATATCATCAAATCCTCGGTAAGAGCACTCGTCAGTGCGGTGAATATTCTCATCGACGCACAGAATAGAAAATAAGGAGAAACCTAAAATGAAAATGACAGGTGCAGAGATAATCGTAAACACCCTCATTGAACAGGGTGTTACCGATGTCTTTGGTTATCCGGGCGGTCAGGTGCTTAACATCTACGATGCGCTCTATAAAAACAGCGACAGAATAAACCATATACTTACAGCTCACGAGCAGGGAGCGGCACACGCCGCCGACGGCTATTCGAGAGCAACGGGCAAGGTCGGCGTTTGCATTGCTACCTCAGGCCCCGGTGCTACCAATCTCGTTACCGGCATAGCTACCGCAATGCTTGACTCGGTTCCGATGGTTGCTATAACAGGCAACGTGCCCTGCCCGCTTCTCGGACGTGACAGCTTCCAGGAGATAGATATCGTCGGAGTAACGCTCCCGATAACGAAGCATAACTACATAGTTAAGGATATAGCAGAGCTTGCAGATACGATAAGAGAGGCATTTCAGATAGCAAAGTCGGGTAGACCCGGACCGGTGCTTATCGACGTCCCGAAGGACATTCAGATAGCGGAGTATGACTTTGAGAAGCAGGATATTATGCCTAAAATCCCGCTTCACACGGCAAAGCAGAGCGAGATAGATGCGGCAGTCGAGATGATAAAGGTGGCAAAGCGTCCCTATATCTATATCGGCGGCGGTGCGGCAGGTCTTGGAATGGGCAAGGAGATAATGGCTCTTGCCGAGAAGATAGACGCTTATATCGGTTGCTCCTTTATGGGACTTTCCGCTATTCCTAACAGCTGTGAAAGATTCCTTGGTATGCAGGGAATGCACGGTCACTTCGCTTCCTCGCTTGCACAGAAGGATTCCGACCTCATTCTTGCAGTCGGCGTCCGCTTCAGCGACAGAGCTACGGGAAATGCGGCTAAATTTGCAAAGAACAGCAAGATAATCCAGATTGACCCCGATTTTGCGGAGATAAATAAGAACGTAAATGTTGATATCGGCATCGTTGCCGACGTTTATGATGCGTTTACACGTATTGCGGCGGCACTCCCTGAGGCAAAGCATCCCGAGTGGAGAGAGCTTGTTGACTCTCTTAAAGAGAGAGAAGCGGCGCTTGAGAAAAAGGCGGCAGAGAGAGCAAAGGGACTTCTTACACCGAAAAAGGTGCTTGATATAATCAATAAGGTTAAGCCCGCTCACACGGTTATCGCTACCGACGTCGGTCAGCATCAGATGTGGACGGCACAGTATGCAGACTTTGACGGCCCGAGACGCTTCGTTTCAAGCGGCGGTCTCGGCACTATGGGATTTGGTCTGGGTGCGGCACTCGGTGCGGCAGTCGGAAGTGGCGACCCCACAGTTCTTGTAACGGGCGACGGAAGCTTCGGTATGAACTTAAATGAGGTCGCAACTGCGGTTTCCTATAACATTCCCGTTGTTACCGTTCTTATGAACAATGGAGTTCTCGGAATGGTTCGTCAGTGGCAGACACTCTTCTTCGGAAAGAGATATTCAAACACGGTTCTTGGCAGACAGACAGATTTTGTTGCCCTTGCCGAGGCATTCGGTGCTATCGGTGTAAGAGCGACTACTGCCGAAGAATTTGAAAAGGCGCTCTCTGATGCCTTCAAGGCGGGAAGACCCGTCATTATCGATACACTTATAGACAAGGACGAGTTCGTTCTTCCTATGCTTCCTCCGGGTGGCTCTATTGAGGATATTATCGTAAATAAGGAGGGCGAGGACGATGAGTAAGTTCGTAATTGCAGTTTACGTTGACAACAAATACGGCGTTCTTACAAGAGTTACGAGTATGTTCACACGCCGAGGCTTTAATATTGATGCTCTGACGGTTGGCGAGACCGAAAATCCTGATTATTCCCGAATAACCATCACCCTCGACGGTGACGATTATATGCGCCAGATGCTCATCAACCAGATGAAGAAGCTCTATAACGTCAAAAAGGTCGAGGTGCTTGACGACAGTCCGATAACACGTGAGCTTATGCTCATAAAAGTAAAGAACGACAGAGAAACACGCTCCGACGTTCTTGACGCAACTAACGTTTATCGTGCAAAGGTAATAGACTATACGGCGACAGAGCTTTGCATAGAGCTTACAGGCGACCCCTCAAAGATAGATGCGTTCATTAGGCTCATGGAGCCTTACGGCATTCTTGAAATGTGCCGCACGGGAATCGTAGCGCTTGAGAGAGGCGCGGACACGCTTCTTAACAAATAAAAATATTTTACTTAAAATAAAAGGAGAATTTTATCATGGCAAACATTTACTATCAGCAGGATTGTGATCTCAATAAACTCAGTGGCAAGACAGTCGCTATTATCGGTTACGGCTCACAGGGCCACGCACACGCACTCAACTTAAAGGAATCCGGTGTAAACGTTATCGTAGGTCTTTACGAGGGCTCAAAGAGCTGGGCAAAGGCTGAAAGCCAAGGCCTTAAGGTTATGACAAGTGCAGACGCAGCAAAGTCTGCTGACCTTATCATGATCCTTATCAACGACGAAAAGCAGGCAAAGCTTTATAAGGAAAGCATCGAGCCTAACCTCCGGGAGGGCAAGACTCTTGCATTCGCACACGGCTTTAACATCCACTTTGGCTGCATCAAGCCCCCCAAGAACGTAAACGTTATCATGGTTGCTCCCAAGGGCCCCGGCCACACTGTGCGCAGTGAGTATCAGGCAGGTAAGGGCGTTCCTTGTCTTATCGCAGTTGAGCAGGATGCAACGGGCGACGCTCTTGAGATCGGTCTTGCTTACGCTCTCGGTATCGGCGGTGCAAGAGCAGGCGTTCTTGAGACTACCTTCCGCACTGAAACCGAGACTGATCTCTTCGGTGAGCAGGCAGTTCTCTGCGGCGGTGTTTGCGCACTTATGCAGGCAGGCTACGAGACTCTCGTTGAGGCAGGCTACGACCCCAGAAATGCTTACTTTGAGTGTATCCAC
Source organism: Oscillospiraceae bacterium (assembly GCA_015063495.1). Classification (GTDB taxonomy): domain Bacteria; phylum Bacillota; class Clostridia; order Oscillospirales; family CAG-272; genus SIG710. Next base: position 9,032 of record SVUB01000039.1, on the reverse strand, counting down.
GAGATGAAGCTCATCGTTGACCTTATCTATCAGAGCGGCTTTGAGGGTATGAGATATTCTATCTCGAACACAGCAGAGTACGGCGACTATATCACAGGTCCGAAGATCATCACAGAGGACACAAAGAAGGCTATGAAGAAGGTTCTTTCCGATATCCAGGACGGTACCTTTGCAAAGGACTTCCTTCTCGATATGTCTGATGCAGGTGCACAGGTTCACTTCAATGCTATGCGTAAGATAGCTGCAGAGCATCCCTCCGAGATTGTCGGTAAGGACATCAGAAAGCTCTACAGCTGGGCAGACGAAGAGAAGTTTATCAATAACTAAGTTACATATGAGCAGAATTAAGGGGACTTTTTGAAAAAAGTTCCCTTAAACCCTCAAAAACTTCAAAAACAAAAGAGGAAGCTATGATTAAAGATACGATAGTTGACGGTTTTAATAATGCACCCCACCGCTCTCTCTATAAGGCGCTGGGACTAACAAAAGAAGAGCTTTCGAGACCTCTTATAGGTATAGTCAGCTCCTATAACGAGATAGTTCCGGGACATATGAACCTCGACAAGATAACAGAGGCTGTAAAGCTCGGCGTTGCAATGGCAGGCGGAACGCCTATAATGTTCCCCGCCATCGCTGTTTGCGACGGAATTGCGATGGGACACGTCGGAATGAAATATTCACTCGTAACACGTGACCTTATTGCCGATTCAACCGAGGCTATGGTAATGGCGCACGGCTTTGACGGACTCGTTATGATTCCGAACTGCGATAAGAACGTCCCCGGACTTCTTATGGCATCTGCAAGACTTAATATTCCTACCGTTTTTGTCAGCGGCGGCCCTATGCTCGCAGGCAGAGTTGACGGTAAAAAGAGAAGCCTTTCCGCTATGTTTGAGGCGGTCGGCTCTTATAAGGCAGGCACTATCGGAGAGGATAAACTCTCTGAATTTGAGAATAAGGCTTGCCCGACCTGCGGTTCATGCTCAGGTATGTACACCGCAAACTCTATGAACTGCCTTACCGAGGTGCTCGGTATGGGCCTACGTGGAAACGGCACTATCCCTGCGGTCTATTCCGCAAGAATAGAGCTTGCAAAGCACGCAGGAATGCAGGTAATGGAGCTTGTAAAGAAGAATATTAGGCCTCGCGATATAATGACCGAGGCTGCTATAAAGAACGCTATCACCGCCGATATGGCTCTCGGATGCTCGACTAACAGTATGCTCCACCTGCCCGCTATCGCAAACGAGTGCGGTGTGAAGTTCGACCTTGATATGGTCAATGAGATAAGCGAAAAGACGCCTAATCTCTGCCATCTTGCCCCTGCAGGTCCGACCTATATGGAGGACCTCAACGAAGCAGGCGGAGTTTATGCGGTTTTACGTGAGATAGATAAGCTCGGACTTATTGACACAAGCGTTATGACGGTTACGGGCAAGACCCTCGGTGAAAACATCGCCGATGCCTACAACCGTGACCCCGAAACTATAAGAACTGTCGAAAATCCCTTCTCAAAGACGGGCGGAATCGCAGTTTTGCGTGGAAATCTTGCACCTGACGGTTGCGTGGTTAAGAGAAGCGCAGTAGCCCCCGAAATGCTCGTTCACGAAGGCCCTGCAAAGGTCTATGAGAGCGAGGAAGAGGCAATTTCCGCAATTTACGCAGGTAAGATAGTAAAGGGTGACGTTGTCGTCATTCGTTACGAGGGACCGAGCGGTGGCCCCGGTATGAGAGAGATGCTCTCGCCCACCTCCGCTATTGCAGGTATGGGACTTGACAAGGATGTTGCTCTTATCACCGACGGACGTTTTTCCGGTGCAACGAGAGGTGCGTCTATCGGTCATGTGTCTCCCGAGGCTGTGAGCGGCGGTACTATCGCTTACGTTAAGGACGGAGACATTATTTCGATAAATATTCCCGAATATAAGATAGAGCTTAAGGTTTCTGATGAGGAGCTTGAAAAGAGAAAGGCAGAGATGCCGATAAAGAAGAAGGAAAACATCAGCGGATATCTTAAGAGATATGCGGCGATGGTAAGCTCTGCGGATAAGGGCGCGATAATCAATAAGTGATTTTGAGGCAAGGTAAGGGGAAGTAACGTTTTCTAAATATTATTTAACAGGTAAACATTATTTCTATGCGCTCACGCCGCGCGGCGTCCTATTTCTGCCAACAGCAGCAGAAATAGGAGAAAGAGCGCCGCAAAAGAGTCGGGGAACCGACGGTTCCCCCTCTTTTGTATCTCCCCCTCCTTCCGCCTCGTTCATTCACCTATCCCCGTCTCCCTTTTGCGCCCTGAAACGAAAGGCGCAAAAGGCGTCATCATACGCTCGCTTTACTGTCGCAAGGCGACGCGAGCTATCCCAAGTTTTACTTGATTAAGAAATCACTCTAAATGAGAAAAACATAATTTAGAGTTGTAAACATTTAGTTTTGAGAAAGAAAAGAAACAGCTTTCTCCATCGACTTTTGCGCCGGTGCCTTTTGGCGCAAAAGGACGACGTAGGGAGTGGGAGTGAGCACGTTTTCCCGTGCGTCGGGTTTCCGCAAGGCAGGAAAGGGAATGCCCAAGGGGAAAACCTTGGTTTTCCTCTTGGTGTGTCTTTTGCTTCCTTTGGGGCATGCCAAAGGAAGTGCCGCGCGGCATGAGCGCATCCACCCCAGCGGCGGGAGCGTAAAGAAAATAAAGAGATTATGTAAGATGTTATTTAGAAAGAGTTGCTTCCCCCTCTGTCAGATTCTTCTCTTTGCGCAGAAAGCCAGCTAAAGGCACAGCATGAGCGCACTCCCCCACCCCAGCGGCGGGAGCGTAAAAAAACAAAGAATTTCTGCAAGATATTATTTAGAGTTATCAAAATGCCTAGCGGCATGAGCGCATTCCCCCACCCCAGCGGCGGGAGCGTAAAGAAAATAAAGAGATTCTGTAAGATGTTATTTGGAAAGAGTTGCTTCCCCCTCTAAAATCCCCACCAACCAACATAACGAAAGGAAAAATGCTATGTCAATGACAATGACGCAAAAAATACTTGCGGCACACGCAGGACTTGAAAGCGTTTCGGCAGGAGAGCTTATCCTTGTCGACATCGACCGTGTTCTCGGTAACGATATCACGTCCCCTGTTGCTATCCGTGAGTTCAACAATATAGGCGCAAAAGAAGTTTTCGACCGTGACAAGGTCACTATGGTAATGGACCACTTTGCTCCAAACAAGGATATCAAGGCGGCTGTTCAATGCAAAATGTGCCGTGATTTCTGCTCGGAGAAGGAGGTCACTCACTTCTATGACGTGGGCAGAATGGGTATAGAGCACGCTCTGCTCCCTGAAAAGGGACTTGTGGTCGCAGGCGACGTTGTCATCGGTGCGGATTCTCATACATGCACGTACGGCGCACTCGGCGCATTCTCGACGGGCGTCGGCTCGACCGACATGGCGTGCGGAATGGCTACGGGCAAGGCTTGGTTTAAGGTTCCTTCTGCTATTAAATTCGTTCTTACGGGCAAGCTGAATAAGCACGTTTCGGGTAAGGACGTTATCCTTCACATAATCGGAAAAATAGGCGTTGACGGTGCTCTTTATAAGTCTATGGAGTTTGTAGGAGAGGGCGTTAAGTCTCTCACTATCTATGACAGGCTCACGATATGCAATATGGCTATCGAGGCGGGTGCCAAGAACGGCATTTTCGAGGCTGACGAGGAGGCTCTTGCGTACATTGCAGAGCATTCTTCGAGAAAGCCCGTGGTTTATACAGCAGATGCGGACGCAGAGTATGACGAGGTAATTGAGATCGACCTGTCCACTATAAAATCCACCGTTGCATTCCCTCACCTCCCCGAAAACACACGCACGATAGACGAGGTGGGTGAGGTAGTTATCGACCAGGTAGTTATCGGCTCCTGCACGAACGGTCACTATAAGGACCTTGAGGAGGCGGCAATGATAATAAAGGGCAAGAAGGTCGCAAAGAACGTTCGTGCCATTATAATCCCCGCAACGCAGGACATCTACCTCAAAGCTATGGAAAACGGCCTTCTTAAGATATTTATTGAAGCAGGATGCGTTGTTTCCACCCCCACCTGCGGCCCCTGCCTTGGAGGATATATGGGTATCCTTGCGGCAGGCGAGAGAGCAGTTGCAACCACTAACCGCAATTTCGTCGGCAGAATGGGCGACGTTACAAGTGAAGTCTACCTTGCAAGTCCCGCAGTTGCGGCTGCAAGTGCTATTGCAGGAAAAATTGCCGACCCTGCGAAGGTCTGATAGGAGGGCATAGAAATGATTTTTACAGGTAAAGTACTTAAATACGGAGACAACGTCGACACCGACGTTATCATCCCTGCAAGATATCTTAACACCATCGACAAAAAAGAGCTTGCCTCTCACTGCATGGAGGATATCGACAAGGATTTTACAAAGAAGGTAAACGCAGGTGACATTATGGTCGCAGGCGCAAACTTTGGCTGCGGTTCTTCCCGTGAGCACGCTCCGATAGCGATAAAGGAAAGCGGAATTTCTCTCGTTATCGCAGAGAGCTTTGCGAGAATATTCTACCGTAATTCTATAAACATCGGTCTTGCTATTCTCGAATGCCCTGAGGCTGCAAAGGCAATATGCGAGGGCGATGAGGTCGAGGCCGACCTTGATAAGGGTATAATTTACGACAAAACAACGGGTGAAAAGTTCGAAACCAAGCCTTTCCCCAAGTTTATCGAAAAGATAATCAACAGCGGCGGTCTCGTTGAGGCTATAAAAAACGGCGAGATAAAGTAAGGAGCAAATATGAAATACAATATAGCACTTCTTAAGGGTGACGGAATAGGCCCCGAGATAGTTGACAGTGCCGTTCGAGTGCTCACGGCCCTCGGAGAGAAATTCGGTCACGAATTTAACTTCACCCCCTACGATATAGGCGGTGTCGCAATAGATAAGCACGGCGAGCCGCTCCCGAAGGCTACGGTAGAGGGCTGTCTTAACAGTGACAGCGTTCTTCTCGGTGCTGTCGGTGGCCCGAAGTGGGACACACTTCCCGGTAATATGCGCCCCGAAAAGGCACTTCTCGGCATAAGAGAGGCAATGGGTCTCTTTACAAACCTTCGCCCCGCAAAGCTTTACAGTGCTCTTAAGGACGACTGTCCTCTGCGCTCGGATATCGTGGAAAACGGCTTTGACATCATGATAGTCAGAGAGCTGACGGGCGGTATCTACTTTGGTGAGCGCGGTATGCGTGAGGGCAAATACGGCGAGGAAGCATACGACACCGAGTGCTACAGCCGTATGGAGATAGAAAGAATTGCAAGAGTTGCGTTTGAGACCGCTAAAAAGCGCAGATGCAACCTTATAAGCATTGATAAGGCTAACGTTCTTGAGTCCTCAAGACTCTGGAGAAAGGTAGTGCACGAGATTGCAGCAGAATACCCTGAGGTCAGCTGCAGCGATATGCTCGTTGACAATGCGGCAATGCAGCTGGTACGCAACCCTGCACAGTTTGACGTTATAGTTACCTCAAATATGTTCGGAGATATACTTTCCGACGAGGCTTCGCAGATAACAGGCTCTATCGGTATGCTTCCCTCCGCTTCTCTCGGTGAGACGAGCAGAGGTCTCTACGAGCCTATCCACGGCTCAGCACCCGATATTGCCGGCAAGGGACTTGCAAATCCGATAGCTACCATTCTCTCGGCAGCTATGATGCTCCTTTACTCTTTTGGCCTTTCGGCAGAGTCAGACTGCATCGTGAGTGCCGTTGATAAGGTGCTCTCCTGTGGCTACCGCACAGCAGATATCGCTCACGGCGGCGAGAGCCTTTCTACCGATGCTATCACCGATAAGATAATCGAAAACATATGACAAAGATAAACGAAATATATCTTGAGCTATGCTCCTTTGCAGTTTTTGACGGAGTGCTTAAAAAACCGCTTTTCCGCAGGTTTTTTGAGTACGCAAAAGCAAAGGAGAAGGACGAAAAGCTCCTTTCTTACGGTGCTTTTGTATCCGAGATATACCGTGGCGGTGCGTCGCTGACGAGCCTTGTTAAGCTGCTGACCTTTGAGGACGAAAACGTCTACGTAAAGGCTGTCGGAAACATGGAAAAGATAAGCGGCGAGATGTGGAATACTGTCGAGCACGAGCTTGACGTTCTCTCTGAATTCGCCTCGCTTACAAAGGATGATTTTGCTCTTGATATGGGAAAAGACGGCTTTTTGCCGAGCTTTGAGACGGGTGAATCGTCGCTTAAGACCGAGTATGAAAGCAGACTTGGCAGTATCGGCAAATACGGATACGGCATTTTTGCTTCAAACGGAATGTTCTCTGTAACAAACGAGGGCATTATCGAGCCTATCGCAAGTGCGGATAGGATAACTCTTGATAAATTTGTCGGCTATAAAGAGGAAAGACGCTCGGTTATGAATAATACCGAAGCGTTTCTCCATGGCAAGCCTGCGGCAAACATTCTTCTTTACGGCGATGCGGGAACGGGTAAATCCTCGACTGTAAAGGCGGTCGCAAACCACTTTTTCGAGGAAGGCCTGCGTCTTATCGAGATAAGAAAGAACCAGCTTTTGCTTCTTCCGAAGGTAATGGGAGAGATAAGCGGAAATCCGCTTAAGTTCATTATCTTTATAGACGACCTCTCCTTTAACCAGAACGACGACGATTTCAGTATGCTCAAGGCCACGCTTGAGGGCTCTGCCAGTGCAAAGGCTAAAAATGCGGTCATTTATGCAACGAGCAACCGCCGTCACATAATAAAAGAGAGCTTCTCCGACCGTGGCGGCGACGATGTTCACCGAAACGATACCATTCAGGAGACGTTGTCTCTCTCGGAGCGATTTGGTCTTACCGTTCTTTTTGCAAAGCCCGAGAAAAAGCTCTATCTTGAGATAATCCACGAGCTTGCGGAAAGGAACGGTATTCCCGTGACGGCAGAGCTTGAGACCGAGGCCGAGGCCTTTGCTCTCAGACGAGGCTACCGCTCGGCAAGATGCGCAGAGCAGTTTATCGAAAGTCTGATATAAAAAGGAAGTGATTTCTAAATGATGACACTTGACAACGTATATAAAGCAAGCTACGCTCTGAAGGGCGTAATCAGAAAAACAGACATCATTCACGCACCTAAGCTTCGCCCGGATGCACAGATATATCTTAAAACCGAGAATCTGCAGATAACAGGCTCCTTTAAGGTGAGAGGCTCTTACTATAAAATGTCGAAGCTCTCGGAGGAGGAAAAGGCAAGGGGCGTTATCGCCTGCTCTGCGGGTAACCACGCACAGGGCGTTGCCCTCTCGGCAAAAAAGAACGGCATAAAGGCAGTTATCTGCCTTCCCGACGGTGCTCCTATCTCAAAGGTAGAAGCAACCAAGAGCTATGGTGCCGAGGTCTGCCTTGTTGAGGGCGTTTACGACGATGCTTATAAGAAAGCTCTCCAGCTTCGTGATGAAAAGGGATATACCTTTATTCATCCCTTCAATGATGAGGACGTTATCGCAGGTCAGGGCACTATCGCCCTTGAAATTGCGGAGCAGCTCCCCGACCTTGATGCTGTTATCGTGCCTATCGGCGGCGGCGGACTTATCGCAGGCGTGGCTTATACTATAAAAATGCTCAATCCTAACGTAAAGGTCTATGGAGTTCAGGCAAGCGGTGCGCCCTCTATGGCAAATTCCGTGCGTGACGGAAAGATAGAGACGCTCGAGAGCGTTTCGACTATTGCCGACGGTATTGCGGTAAAGTGCCCGGGCGATCTTACATATGAGCTTTGCCGTAAATACGTTGACAATATAGTCACCGTTACCGACGACGAGATATCTGCCGCTATCCTTGCTCTTATGGAGCAGCACAAGCTCGTTACCGAGGGTGCGGGTGCTGTCGCAGTTGCGGCTGCAATGTTCGGCAAGGTTGATATTGCGGGTAAAAAGGTAGTTTGTCTGCTCTCGGGCGGTAATATCGACGTTACGATACTCTCAAGAGTTATTAAGAGAGGTCTTCTTATGTCGGGCAGAAGTGCACAGCTTATGATAGAGCTTGTAGACAAGCCCGGACAGCTTAAGAACGTTTCACGTATCATCGCAGACCTTGGCGGAAACGTGACCTCGGTCCATCACGAGAGAGCAAACGAGGGCTCTGACGTCAACGGATGCTACCTGCGTATAATTCTTGAAACAAGAAACTTTGAACATATCGAGCAGATAAAGAAAGCCCTTTCCGACTTTGGCTTCAAGCTGCTTTAAGATAGGAGGAACGTATTATGGCAACAAAAGTAGCAACAGATAAGGCACCGGGCGCAATAGGCCCGTATTCTCAGGCAATGGTCTGCGGTAATCTCGTTTTCACGTCGGGACAGATAGCTATCGACCCCGCTGTCGGAGACATCGTAGCAAAGGACGTAGCAGGACAGACCGAGCAGGTGATGAAAAATCTTTCTGCCGTGCTTGAGGCGGCAGGCTCTTCCGTAGAAAAAGCGGTAAAGACCACCTGCTTTCTCGCTGATATCGCAGATTTTGCAGTCTTCAATGAAATTTACGGCAAATATTTTACAGGCAAGCCCGCACGCAGCTGCGTTGCGGCAAAGGCACTCCCCAAAGGAGCTCTTGTCGAGGTTGAGGTAATCGCAGAGATATAAAAAATAGGGTTGGCTTCTTGCCAACCCCTATTTTTTTGCGTAAAAACTTGCAAAAAACGAATAAATGTGGTATGATAAAGAGGATTATATATAATGGAAAGGTTTACCTTACGGTAAAAAGATAAAAAAGAGGTATAAAACATCATGCTTAAAGATAAAAAAGTTTCCTTCTCGGGCGTTCAGCCGAGCGGAAATCTCACCATCGGAAACTATCTTGGTGCTCTACGTAATTTTTCAAAATACAGCGAGGAATATCAGACCTTTTACTGCGTTGTCGATATGCACGCAATAACTGTCCGTCAGATCCCTGCGGAGCTTCGCCGCAGAACCTACGAGACGCTGGCACTCTATATGGCTTGCGGTCTCGACTCCCAAAAGAACTGCCTCTACGTTCAGTCGCACGTTCCGGCTCAC
>SVUB01000038.1 GCA_015063495.1 Oscillospiraceae bacterium | reverse complement strand
CGTATTGCTTCGTCTCGATACACTCGCCTTGCACTACTCTCACTTTGGGCGACACCGTTCATAAAAAGAGCATACTATGCTCTTTTTATCTCACTAACCCATCAAGGGGCGCCAAAAGAAAGCAGATACGCGTTTGCGTATCTGCTTTCTTTTCGTTCTTACTTCACGGCTCGAACCACTACAAATTTGCATTGCAAATTTGTATGGGTTTGCGGTGTGACGAGCTTTAGACACCGATAAATATTACCGCAAACCTTGGTTCTTTGAGCCCATCAGGTGTTCAAAAAAAGAACACAGATCTTTTGACCTGTGTTGTTTTTGTTAATTTCACTTCTTCGGCGGATAGCAGATAAGTGCAGTGGCGTCATTCAGCTCAAACGGGGTGCTTGCCGGGATGAAAAACTTATCGCCTGCCGTGAGGGCGTGTTCCCCGCTTGCGCAGACGAGCTTTCCACCCTTTTTCGTCACGACTACGGTTACGAAATGGGGCAATTCAAATCGGTGAGAGCCACCCCCCACCCTCTCGAGCGCAAAGCAGGTTGTATCGTTATAATCAACGAGCATATGAGTGCCCTTGTCAGTCTCCTTTGGCTCAAGGAAGAACATTTCCTTTATTTCCTCACGGGTGTGAGGTGTGTAATCAAAGCAGTCGAGCATCGCTTCCTCACCGACGCCATAGTGTATCTGCTTTGGTGTAAGGGCCTCACCTGCAAGAGTCGTCTTTTCCAATCTCATCGTGTAATCGGACGGCTCCTGTATCTCAAGTAAGAAGTTTTCTGCGCCGATTGCGTGCGGAGTTCCGCCACAGACGAGAATAGTGTCACCGGGAGACACCTCAAAGCGGTGCAGTGCGTCAAGCATTCCCTCAATATCCTGCTTCTCGAAAAGCTCTCTTCAGCTTTCCTTTGTCACGTTTTCCTTAAAACCGAGGTAAACGCAGGGCGGCTCTGCCGCACCCTCTCTCGGTGCAAGGATATGCCAACATTCGGTCTTGCCATAAGTCGAATTAAAGTATTTTAAGGCGTAATCCTTTGTCGGATGCACCTGAATACCGAGACGCTCGGCGGAGTCGATAAATTTTATAAGTACACCGCTGTCCGCTCTGCCCTCGCCGAAGTCCTCAGGGGTGACAAGGTCGGAGAGAAGCGCTTCTTTCCCATCAAAAAGAACTCGTGTGAGCCCTTCTGCGGGCACGTAATCTTTATTTTTTGCCTCTGTAAAAGATGATATCCAGTCCTCGGGATAAAAATTATCCTCGGTATCTCCAAGTCCGAGAAATTTACGCATGACCTTGCCGCCGCGGTAGGTTCGAGCGGCAAAGGTGGGGAGCTGTTTTATAGCCTTTTTCATCGGTCTTTCCTTCTTTTTAGTTTGTAAATACATTGTAACATCAAAAGATGAAAAAAGAAAGAAAATTATTGATAAAATGGTGGTTTTCGTTGATACGGGGTGAGGAGCGTGCTATAATGTGAGTGGTTAAAAAGCCAAAAATAAAAGTGACTTAAAAATGAGGAAATTATTATGAAAAGACCGTTATTTGTCTTTGCAGGACAGTCGAACATGGTAGGTGCTGCAACCTATCCCGCAACCGAGCAGGTATATTTTGAGAAGAGCTTTGAGTATCTGCACAAGAAGAAGAGACTTGGTGCAAAAATGGGAGAATTCAAGACGTATGGCTTTCCTACGGGAGAGTTTGCATATAAGGATCTGAAGGCTGCTTACGGTGAGAATCCCGATCTCGATATGAAGAGCACGCTCGGAAAATATGACGACAACAGCTTTTTCTGTCCCTCGATGAACGATATAGCGAATGAGGAAACAAAGCAGAGATTCTCTTTTTATCATTTTAGCGAATCTAATCTGCGCATGAGCTCCTCTCTCGCCCCCTTCATAGTTAAGGGGCTTGAAGAAAAGGGATACGCTTGCGCATACACTCATATGGCGTCGGGCGGCGTTCCGATAAGACATTTTACGGATGGCGGTGCCGCTGAATATTTCTATGAAAAGGTTGCAGACTTCTTTGCTGACTGCGAGGAGCGCTTTGCCGGTGACGATATGAGCGAAAGAGTGCTTTTCTGGCATCAAGGATAGTCTGACAGAGAAACGGGAGAGGACAATTACGTCGCTTATCTCAAAAAGTTTTGGGGTCGTGCAAAGGCGGCAGGCTTTACGAAGTTCTTTATTATAAGAGTGGGCTATTGGGGTGACGACAAGATACTCAGTGTCATGCGTGCGCAGGAAAAATTCTGCGAGAAGACGGAGAACGCATATATTATTACCCGTGCGGCATCCTTCCTTGAGTATTTCGGCAAGGAATCAAAGGGATGGTTTGACCGTGAGCCTGAGGACGAATTCAAGAATGGCAGAGATTCCTTCTTTGGTATCGACAATGAACACCTTAACGAAAAAGGACATAAGACAGTCGCAAAATACGCTGTTCCTAACATAATCCGTTCGGTTTTTGAGGGCAAGGAGCCTGTACTTGAGGAAGAAAGAATAATTGCTCTCCAATAAAAAAGATGCATTACATAAGGGAAGAAAATGGTTATAAAAGGCGCAATATTTGATATGGATGGAACTCTTGTTGACTCTCTCGGAATATGGGACGTTATTTGGGAACGTCTTGGTGAGAGATTCGCAGGCGATAAGGATTTCAGACCCGATGCGGTGACAGAAAAGGCGATAAGAACGTCCACTCTTTTCGACGGAATGGTGCTTCTGCACGAGAAATGCGACATCGGACGAGACGGAATGGAGCTTTATACGGTTGCAAACAGCATTTGTGAGAATTTTTATATCGAAGAGGTGGAGCTCAAGGACGGCGTGAGAGAATTTCTCGATCATTGCCTTGAAAAGGGCGTGAAAATGTGCGTTGCATCTGCAACGGCAAGGCCTCTTATCGACATAGTTATGAAAAAATTTGAGCTTGACCGTTATTTCCCGAGGATATTTTCCTGCGCTGAGATAGGCAAGGGCAAGGAGCATCCCGACATCTTTATAATGGCGCACGAGTATCTCGGAACGCCAAAGGAGAGCACTTGGGTATTTGAAGATTCGATCCTTTCTCTTGAAACTGCCACAAGGGCAGGCTATAAAACTGTCGGTGTTTATGATAAATATAATTTTAATCTCGATAAGGTAGAGCAGATATCCACCGAGTATATCGGCGAGGGCGATTCGCTCGCACGTCTGAACGCACTCATTTAAGGAAAAAGCAGAGGAATAAAATGAAGATAGCAAGAAACTGCTACACGGAAGACGGACTTACGGGTAAGGACATTTTTGACAGAGCCGCAGAAGAGGGTTTTGGGAAAACTCAGGGAAAGCAAGGCGCTTCTTTTAAGCAAAATCAATTGAATATTCTCCTTCTGGCGGATTTAGTACAATTTGTGTTTTATAGCACTGTTTCTGCGTTGTCGCTATTGTCTTTTATTGACTTTTCTGTAGTTTTAAGGTATCATATATTCTATATGGGCAAAATCCCCGAAACATTATATGGCCACGTTTTAAGGAGATTGAAGATGACAGAAAAGATACTAAGATTGCTTAAGGAAATTAAGGAGCTTAACCCCTCGGGTGATAATACACTCCCGATGAATACGTACTATCTAAACGATAATGAGATACTGTGTATGGGGAGCGGATATTTCGATGCCCGTTACCCATATGAAATGGATGGTATGAACCTTTGGGCACATTCGAATGGATATATTGATGCCTGTGAGAGCCGTTTTGTTATTATCAAGCCTGCGTTTTTTAACGAGACAGGTTTTGTAGATTTCTGGGGTGGCATAAAGCTCGGGGAGGACAAATGGCTTCCTCTCTCCATTCTCGGTATAAATAAGCAGAGCTATGAGCCGGAGGATGTTAAGAGATACACCGTTTTTGCAAAAAGAGCGGCATATTATATCCTTGATACTGACAAGCTCACCTTTGCCGTTCGTGCGAATATAACTACGAAAAAGCAGATAAACTTTGCGGTAACCGCTATCAATAAGACAAACGAGAGCATAGAAACGTATCTTTCTGCATTCATCGAGCCTATGCTTCAGAATACCGAGAACGTTATCAGCTGGTCACCTCTGGCGAAATCCGGAATGCTTTGTGAGAACGGTTCGTACGCTATTCATACTAATTTGGATATAGATTGCACAGCGATTATCAATAAAAAGATAGAAGCAAAAAACGTGCTCGGTGTCGAAAGCACGGCGGCAAAGCTTGTTTTCACGGGCGACACGAGAAACAATCTGACCAACGCAAAATCTCTCGTAGAGGGTCGTTTTAATAAGACTGTTCATAGAGTTGGTGTGATTCCCGAAGCTGTTGTGGGTGACATAATCAAGCTGAAGCTTGAAGCGAAAGAGGATGCGGTTGCCGATTATCTTCTCAGCATTGTTTATGATGAGGAAGGTGTCGAGAATCGTATAAATACCGAGATCGATATGGACGAGATTGAGGCAGATATCGTTCTCCAGGAGAAGACAGAGAGGGAAAAGCTCTCGAAGATGAGCATAGTCTTTGATGATATAACGATACCCTCAATAAACAAGAACGTTTTCAACAGATTTGTAAGGAACGTCCAGAAACAGGTCGATCTGTGTGCTCTCGGAAAGAACTATGCAGGTCAGTTTATCGGAATAAGAGACGTTTTCCAGCAGCTTGACACATCTATTTTCTGGAATCCGAAGGATTCAAGAAAGAAGATCGTTACCGCACTCAATTATATCTTCTCAAACGGCCGTCCGCCGAGACAGTTCTCGGTTGAGCACAAGGAAGGCGTCAAGCCCGAGATGGATATAAGACCTTACATAGACCAGGGCGTATGGATAATCGAAACCTTATATAACTATCTTGCTGTAACGGGTGACTATTCAATTCTCGATGAAAAGTGCTCGTACTATGATATGATAAATGAAGATAAGCATGATTGGGTAAAGGGTGAGACCACAACGGTTCTTGAACACCTTATGAGAATCACTGCGTATCTTCTTGACAACGTGGATCCCGATACAAACTGCCTTAAGATCCTTTACGGCGACTGGAACGACGCCATCAACGGTCTCGGCAAAACAAAGGATCCTGATAAGAGATTTGGTACAGGCGTCACCGTTATGGCAACTCTTCAGCTCTATGCTAACCTCAAGCAGATGATTGAGATTCTCGCTCGTGTCGGTGGCTATGATGATAAGTGCAGGGAATATGGAGAATACAGAGAAAAAATAGCAGCCGGTCTTTTACGCCACGCGCTTGTTGATTCTGATGACCACGGAACGCATATCATACACGGCTGGGGCGATAAGATGTCCTATAAGGTATTCACCCCGAAGGACTTTGACGGCAAGTGCAGATATAGTGCAACTTCCTATTCCTTCTGGTGTATCGGCGGTATGATAGAGAAGACTCCCGAGCTCAAGAAGAACATTATGGATGCCTATGACATACTCGATTCTAAATACGGAATAATGACTTGCACACCTCACTTTGAGCGCAGCGCCTTTGAGTATGTTGGAAGCATAGCAAATCTCATTCCGGGAACGTGCGAGAACCGCTGTTCATACATTCACTCAACTATGTTCGCAACCTCGGCGCTCTTTATTCTCGGCGAGAGTGAAAGAGCGTGGGAGCAGATCGAAAAGGCGATTCCGATAACACACTCTTATATTTCAAAGACTCCTTTCGTAATGCCTAACTCCTATTGCTATACCGATGAATTCTATATGGACGGTGAGTCGATCGGTGACTGGTATACCGGAAGCGGATGCGTTCTTATGAGAAACATCATAAAATACGGTTTTGGTGTTCTTGCAGATCTTGAAGGCGTAAAGGTCAGAGCGGCATTGCATATGCCTACGAATTCTGCCGAGATGAAGCTGAATCTCAAGGGCTGTGACGTAACGGTTTCTTATAAGAATACCGGTGCGGCTCAGAGAAAGTATCTTGTAAACGGCGCAGAGAGAGCGGTGACGATCGACAAGATCTCCGCAACTCCCGAAATATATCTTACAAACGAAGAGCTTAAGGGTAGCCTTAAGATCGAGATCGTTGACTAAAATTGAAAAGTCCCCGACATCGGGGGCTTTTTCTTTTTAAAAAATTCACAAAATTTGTCTACCCTATTGAAATGGGGAAAAATGTGTGCTATAATCTAAAAAAGACATTTTTTGTCCAAAAAAGGGCGAAATTACAGAAAAATGCGACCTAAAGCAGCAATTTTTTTCTTCTGCGGAGGATTATATGATAAAATTCAGCGCACTTTTTAACCGCAATAAAAGTAAGATAGCGTTTTTTGCTATCCTTTTTGCCGTTCTCTTGGCTCTTGCGTCCTGCTCGGGCGGTGAGAGGGTGAGCGAGATAAAAAGCGTGGTTTACAGCACGAAAAGCGATATGATCGAGGTGTCGGCAACGCTTGACTCTGCCGACGTGCGTGAATTTCGAGGTGAGACGGTCTATCTTATAGAGGTCCCCGCGAATAATTCGGTAGACGATATTCTTACGCTTATCCCTGCGGCACAGACGAAGCTTGGGGCGGAGATGAAATTTTCACTTCCTCTGAGAGAGGGCGCGTGCACAAGGCTTTATTCGGGATTCGTCCTTGCCGTTTTCGACAGAACCAACGGATATATAGCGCTCAGCGACGTACACTATCTCGACAACCCCGAGGTGCTTGCACAGAATAAGACCTCTTATCCCGAATACCCGACAATAAAGGGACTTTCTATCGTTTCCTCGTCCGACGCAACGCTTCTCGGAGTGAAGCATACGGTCATCAGAGTGCCGATCGAGCAGTATATTTTAGGGGAGAGTGCAGAGGGCGCACACACTTATGTTTTTGACGGAGAGTCGCATTATTATAACGGTGAAAGGGTAAATGAGCTCGATTATAAGATAAAAAATCTGACGGGTGCGGGAATTGAGGTAATACTCGAATTCACCCTTGATACCCCTCCCGAAAAGCTTCCGTTTGCGCTTTCCTCGATTGCTTCAAAAAAGCCCGTTTCATCTGAGACCGAGCACAGAGAGGGCGACCACTATGCTATATCGGTGACGGGTGGGGACAGCTACCGCCATATTGCGGCGCTCTTTGAGTTTTTCTCCGAGCGCTACACACGCACCGATGCAAAATACGGCCTTGCAGGCTCGTTTATTGTCGGAAACGGAGTAAATTCTCTGACCGACACGGGAATAGACGATGCACGCACTCTTGCTGACGCCGTCTACCGCTATGAGAAGCTTTTACGTATTGCAAGGACTGCGCTTACATCAAGATATAAAGAGGGAAAGGTTTTCGTTTCGCTTGATAATAAATGGAACGTGGAGGAGAAGGCGGAAGAGGAGACTGCTCCGATTGACCCCACCCACCCCGTTTCGCAGCGGGACTCCTTTGGCGGCGCCGAATATATTGAAGCCCTTTTTGAGAGAATAGCGCTTGGAGGTGCTTATGAGGTAGGCGTGGCTCTTATGCCGAACGCCTCCGACGACTCGAGTGCAGTCTGGAATGATATAGGAGCAAGTGAGAGTGCCGATTCAAAATATCTCACGGTGAAAAACCTTTCTCTTATCCGTTCTGTTATCGGAAAAGAGAGCGAGCTTGTGGTGTACAATTACGGCATATCCGCCTCTGATGAAAAATCGATGGCGGCTTCCTACGCCTATGCCTTCATGAAGGCTTGGGAGGCGGGAGTATCTGCTTTCATTTATAACGGACACGCAGATTTTCTCACGGGTAACGGCGAGACGGGACTTATGAAGATAAGCGAGGACGGAGTCTCGGTCATAAAGCGTGAAATATACGACGTCTTCCGCAATATCGACGTAAAGGGAGCGCCTGAGCCCGAGAGTGCAAGGCTCCGCATCGGCGGTGAGTGGTCTGACATTTACGCAAAATACGGTGAAAAGTCTGCAAGGGCGCTTGTTACGGAAGGCGACGGCTCGACGGTGAAGAACGAAAAGGATAAGAAGCTAAAAAAAGCGACCTCATCCATGCTCTTTGATTTTTCCGAGGGCAAGAATTTTGAATTCTTCCCCTCTGACAGTGCTTATTATATAGAAGTCGGAGACGAGCTTGGCGCAAGGGCGCTTAAAAGCGGACTTGCCGCAAAATTCAAGGGAGAAAATATGGGCGTCAGAAGCTCACGTATCCCTTTTGAAAAGCTTGACGGGGCACTTCAGATAACTGCGGTGCTCAGCGCCGACCCGGGCGGAGGAAATACCGCAAAGGTGACACTTGCACTCGTTCAGTCGGGCGAGAGAGGTGTTATCCACACCTCGTCGGCGATACTTCAGGCCTCCAACCGACAGACCGTCTATTTTGATATACGAGACGCAAAGCTTGATGAAAAATACGGTGACGTTCTCCTTTATATGTGGGTAGAATCGAGCACAGGACGCTCACCTCTCTACTCGGGAGAGGAAGATGACGGACAGTACCTTCTCATTGAAAATATTTCCGTGGAAATAAGGAAGCAGTTAGGGGCCTTCTCTATAGTGCTTATCATAGTTATAGCTCTTGCGTTGGTAGTCGGTGTGCTTTACCTTATGTACAGAAGAAGCACGGGAGGGCCGAGAAGACCGAGAGGCCCGCAGAGACCGGTAAATCCGTACGGGAACACAAGAGCGCCGCAGCATATGCAGAGAGGTCCGAGACCGCAGGGAAGACCGTATCCGCCGCAGCCCGGCAGAAGAGGGAACGCTCCCGTACAACGTCCTGTGACAGGACAGAGAATGTCGCAAAACACTTCGGCAAACATGAATAGGAGAGGTTAAATGGCAGCGTTATATCAGATAAACCGAGATGACTTTTACTTCAGAGACGAAAAAGAATGGACGCTTGAATGTCATCCTCATATGCACTATCAGATAGAATTTTTCTATCTTGAGGAGGGTGAGACAACGGTATATATCGACTCTGTGGAGTATAAAGTAGAGGCGGGAGACCTTTGCATCGCCTTCCCGAACCAGATACATCAGTTCAGAACCGTGAAGCCGGAGCGATATATGCTCTTTATAATAAACCCCGATATGCTTCCCGAAATATCCGATGTGTTTGCTACCCGTATTCCATCCTCGGCAGTCATAAAGGGCGCGGATCTGCCTGCGGGTAGTGCCGATATGCTTCGCAGAATGGGTGAGATATATACGGACAAGAAGGACTATACAAACGTAGTGCTCAGAGGCCTGCTTCTTGCCTTTTTCGGCGATATCTTTTCGGTGCTTTCGATGACAGAAGCAAAGCCTATGGCTACCCATGCTCTAAGAGACGTGCTTGATTACTGCGACCGTAATTTTGCACGTGACCTTTCGCTCTCCGCACTTGAGGAGGAGCTTCACATAAGCAAGTATTACATATCACATATGTTCAGCGATAAGCTCAAGGTCCGCTTCAACGATTACCTTAATTCTTTACGCATCAACTCCGCGTGCCGTATGCTTCTCACTTCCGATAAGACGGTGACCGAGATATCCGAGCTTGTCGGCTTCAATACGTTGCGCACCTTTAACCGTGCCTTTGTGCGTCATATGGGCATATCGCCAAGTGAGTACAGAAGACTTGGACCGACAGCCAAGCTCGCACCGCTCGATTACAGAATAAAGGATAAAAAAGAGAAATATGATAACAGTCAGGAAAACAACTTCAGCCGATCTTGGACGCATAACTGCGATTGTATCTGAGGCGAGAGAATATTTTGCACGTGCGGGAATACCGCAGTGGCAGGGGGAGTACCCGTCACGCTCTGATTTTGAGGATGATATAAAGGGTGGACGCTCTTTCGTTGCCGAGGAGGACGGAGTAGTGCTCGGAGTTTACTGCTACGATACCCGTGGAGACGCAAATTACAATGAAATTTTTGAAGGAGCATTTACGTCTGATGCCCCTTATGCCGCTATACACCGAATCGCCGTTGCCGCAGACGCAAAGGGGAGAGGAATAGCCGGAAAAATGGTCGAGCACGCTGTTTCCCTTGCGCTCGCAGAAGGGTTTCAATATATGCGTGGCGACACGCACCGCCTGAATCTCTCTATGCAGAGAATGTTTGAGAAAAACGGTTTTATACACAGGGGAATAATCTACCTTGGCGGAATAAAGGATCATGTGAATGAGCGTTTTGCATTTGAAAGATGTATTAAAGGTGAGAAAGACCAATGAAGAACGCTTACGTTGAAATAACTAACGTCTGCAACCTTTCCTGCGATTTTTGCCCGGGACATAAGAGGGCGAAAAAGCATATGAGCGCAGAGGAATTTTCCGAGGTGCTGCGTAAAATAGAGGGAGAGGTAGAGACTGTCTTTCTTCACGTTATGGGCGAGCCGCTTCTGCACCCCGAGCTTGATAAGATAATAGAGAGGGCAGACAGAGCCGATATAAAACTCAAGATAACAACGAACGGCACTCTGCTTTGCCGAGCTCTGCCAACGCTTTGCGCATCAAAAAACCTACGCACGGTATGTATTTCCGTTCATTCTTTTGAGGGAAATGACGGAGGAGATTTTGAAAAATATATAAAAGACTGCTTTGAGGGCGCAAGAGCACTTGCCGAGAGCGGAAAATATGCGGTTTTGCGTCTCTGGAATCTCGAAAAAGAGGAAAGTGCGGAAAATCGTTTTAACGCAGACGTTTTGCGACGCCTTGAGAGCTTTTTCTCGGCTCCGAGAGACAGCTGGACAGTAACGCACAGAGGATACCGCATAGTAAGCCACGTTTTCCTTGAATGGGGAGAGCGCTTTGACTGGCCGGATATTACCGAGGCGCCAACGGAGCCGACCGACACCGAGGCGCACTGTCAGGGACTGCTTACGCAGTTCGGAATTCTCTCGGATGGCACTATCATCCCCTGCTGTCTTGACAGAAACGGGGATATTGCCCTTGGAAATATCTTTGAGACGTCTCTTGCAGATGCACTCGCCTCCCCCAGAGCAAAGCGGATGCGTGATGCGATGTCAAATCACCGCTACGCCGAGCCGCTCTGCTTCAGCTGCGGATTTTTCAGAAGATAAACAGTTCGACCTTTTCTGCTTGACGGCAGAGAGGCACAAGAATATAATTAAAAAAAACAGATAGGAGTTTTACGTTTTTATGCCCGAGCTTCTTTCCCCTGCGGGGAATTTTGAAAAAATGAAAGCCGCCCTTCTCTATGGGGCGGATGCGGTCTACCTTGCCGGAACACTTTTCGGTATGCGCAGCGCCGCAGACAATTTTACTGACGACGAGCTTCGTGCGGCGGCAGAGTACGTCCATGCAAGAGGCAAAAAGATATATCTGACCGTCAACACCATGCCGAGGGGATACGAATACCCCGCACTTGAAAAATATTTCCGCACTATCGCAGATTTCGGCATAGATGCGATGATAATTGCCGACCTTGGGGTGCTTGACACAGTCAAAAAAATACTGCCCGATATGGAAGTCCATATATCGACTCAGGCGAGTGCCGTAAGTGCCGCAGTTTGCCGTGCTTACTATAATCTTGGGGCTAAGAGAGTAGTTCTTGCAAGAGAGCTGAGCATGCCCGAGATACTTGAGATAAGGGCGGATATCCCCTGTGAGCTTGAGCTTGAGGCGTTCGTACACGGCTCGATGTGCGTTTCTTACAGCGGAAGATGTACTCTTTCAAATTATCTGACGGGCAGAGATGCAAACAGAGGCGCCTGCACTCAGCCTTGCCGTTGGAACTACGCCCTCGTTGAGGAAAAGCGCCCCGACGTTCCGCTCCCGATAGAGCAGAACGAAAACGGTACGTTTATTCTCGGCTCAAAGGATATGTGCACTATCGAGCATATTCCTGCTCTTATGCAGAGCGGAATCGACAGCTTCAAGATAGAGGGCAGAATGAAGAGCGCATATTACACCGCCGTCGTCACGAATGCTTACAGAATGGCGATGGATTCTTACGTTCGTGACCCCGAAAATTACGTTTTTGACCCACGTATCATGCGAGAGCTCGAGAGCGTCAGCCACAGAGAATACTGCACGGGATATTATTTCGACCATCCGCTTGACGAGGCAAATCTCGGCACACAGAACGGGTATATAAGAGATAAGGCGTACTTTGCAACAGCACTTGAGGAGCGGGAGCTTCCTGCGGGACTTGTAGCAGAGAACGAAAACGGACGTCTTTATCCGTTTATCCAGCGAAATAAGGTCTCGGTGGGGGAGGCTTGCGAGCTTATCTCGCCCGGCAAGGTCGGTCAGCCGTTTAAGATGACGGAAATTTATTCGGAGAAGGGCGAGCCGATAGAAAGTGCGCCCCATCCGGCAATGATTTTTTATGCACGGGTGCCCTTTAAGGTGAATGAGGGCGATATTATGCGTGCAGGTGAATAAGGAGAAAATATGACTACTTTCATTGAACTTATAAAAACTGTGCTTTACGGAATACTTGAAGGAATAACCGAATGGCTTCCGATAAGCTCAACGGGACATCTGATACTGCTTGAGGAGATACTGCCTCTTAATGTTTCGGAGGAGTTTTTCGAGATGTTTGAGGTCGTTATACAGCTTGGTGCATCGCTTGCGGTGCTTGGCCTTTATCTCGGTACTCTGCTCCCCAATTTTAAGACCTTAAAAACAAAGAATTTTCTTACAGCCCCCGAAAACAAACGCACTTTTACGCTCTGGGGGAAGATAATAGTTGCCGTTATCCCGTCTGCCGTTATCGGCCTTCTGCTTGATGATTGGTTCGATGCACATTTTTACAATGCACCGACGGTTGCGGCGGCACTCGCCTTTTACGGTGTGATCTACATTATCATTGAGAGCGTCAGAAAAAACAGGAATAACGATATGGGAGACGTTCATTCGATATCATACGCAAAGGCTTTCGGTATGGGTTGCTTTCAGGTCTTGGCGCTCATCCCCGGAACTTCACGCTCAGGTTCAACTATACTCGGCGGCCTGCTTCTCGGACTTTCACGCACTGCGGCGGCAGAGATGTCGTTTTTCCTTGCGCTTCCCACTATGCTCGGAGCATCTGCGCTTAAAGCTCTTAAATTTGTTCTTGGTGGAACGCCTATAAGCGGCACGGAAATTGCAATACTTATCGTCGGATGCGTTGTTTCATACCTTGTTTCGGTTGTAGCTATTAAATTCCTTATGGGATTTGTCAAAAAGCATACCTTTATTCCTTTCGGTATCTACCGCATAGCACTTGCAGTTCTCGTGCTTGCGTATTTCTTCCTTATAAAGTGACAAACAGGAGTTAAATAAAATGCTTACACTTGTATCGAGCGCAGGAAACAGCGGCGTTGACGGATATATAGTTACCGTCGAATGTAACGCCCTTTCCCGTCTTGAAAAATATGAAATAGTCGGTCTTCCCGATACGGCAGTCAAAGAAGCGAAGGAGAGAGTCCGCACAGCATGTGAAAACAGCGGATTCAGCTTTCCCGAGAGCGAGATAACCGTAAACCTCGCCCCCGCAGACCGCCGCAAGGAGGGTTCGGGCTTTGACCTTTCGATACTTCTCGGTATCCTTGGCTCGTCAGGGCACCTTGGCACGGCAACCCTTGAGGGAAAGTGCTTTGTCGGAGAGCTTTCGCTCTCAGGTGAGGTGCGCCCCGTCAGAGGTATGCTCTGTATGTGTGCGGCGGCAAGAGACGCAGGCTTTAGTGAGTTCTATGCTCCCGAGGCAAATGCCGCAGAGGCGGCGTCGGTGGACGGGATAACGGTTTACGGAGTAAAGGACGTAAAAACACTCGTAAAGCATCTCCTCGGGGAGGAGCTTCTAAGCCCCGAGCAGTGTGACAGCGCTTCATTTATGAGTAGTGGTGAAGAATATGACCTCGATTTTGCCGACATCAAGGGACAGGCAATGGCGAAGCGTGCCATGGAGATCGCTGCGGCAGGAGGACACAATATCCTGCTCATCGGCCCCCCCGGCACGGGAAAATCAATGATAGCAAAGCGTCTGCCGTCAATTTTGCCCCCTCTCACCTTTGAGGAGGCAATTGAAACGACAAAGATACACTCGGTTGCGGGAATTCTCCCCGAAAAGGTGTCGCTTTTACGGACAAGACCTTTCAGAGCACCGCATCACACGATGAGCTCTGTAAGTATGGTCGGCGGCGGAGCAAATCCAATACCGGGTGAGGTCTCACTTGCCCATAACGGAGTTCTTTTCCTTGACGAGCTTCCC
>SVUB01000037.1 GCA_015063495.1 Oscillospiraceae bacterium | reverse complement strand
CACACTTGTTTATGAAAAACGCCTTCGGAATATCTGAAGCATAGTCCCAAGCAAGCTCTGTTCCAACCTCAACGCCACTCTTGCCGTCAAGAACGATAATAGCACTGTCGGCAACTCTTGCACCCTGCACCTCTTCACCAACAAATCCGAGATAACCGGGAGTATCTATAATATTTACCTTAGCCTCGCCCCAAAGAAGGTCTGCTACGGTAGCACTTATCGAATATCCTCTCTTTATTTCCTCCGCATCATAGTCGGATACGGTATTTCCATCAGTAGTCTTTCCGAGACGGTCGGTGCATTTAGCTATATACAGCATCGCCTCTGTAAGTGAAGTCTTTCCCGCACCACCGTGTCCGAGAAGGGCAACATTTCTTATTCTTTTTGTTTCAATTAAAGCCATTTGGGTTCACCGCATTGTTATTTCGGTTTTTTCGAAAAACAAGTCCTTTCTACTGTGTTTTGGAGTGGATTTTAACCACTATAATATTATTATACAATATTAATTTCCTGTTTTCAAGAGTATTTTTTGTCTTTTTAGCTCACCAAATGTAGAAATCTGTGTCTTATTTTTGTGCACTTTGTATACCAGAGATAAAAATAATAAGCGCAAATGCCGGATTTGGCTTTTGCGCTTATTCAGATATGATTATTTATGCGAGCTGTGTCGCAAGGAGCTTTTCTGCCTCTGCGAGTGCATCTGCGACCTTGGAAATATCCTTACCGCCTGCAACCGCACCGTCGGGACGTCCGCCGCCCTTACCGCCGGTAACAGAAGCTACGCCCATAGCGAGCTTTCCTGCGTGAGCACCTGCGCCCACGGCATTTTTACCGCAGCTTACGATGAAATTGAGCTTGTCATCGGATACAACGGCAAATACACATACGATATCGTCGTTATTTGCCCTAAGGTCATCGCCTAGAGCTCTTGCCGCATCCATTGCCATACCGTCAAGACGGGCTGTTACGAGCTTCAGTGCTCCGACTGTCTTTGCGTCCTTCATAATATCGGCTGTCTTTGTTGCCGCAAGCTTGGAGTTAAGAGCTTCTATCTCCTTCTTTGCCTCGTGCATCTCTGCCTGGAGCTGTGCCGCTCTCTTTGCAAGGTCTGTAGTTCTTTGAACCTTAAGCTCCTTTGCCGCATCAGCAATAAGAGCGTCTCTCTCAGAGAGAAGTGCAAGAACACCCGAGCCTGTAACAGATTCGATTCTTCTTACGCCTGCCGCTACCGAGGATTCGGAAATTATCTTGAAAAGACCAACCTTTGCGGTGTTAGAAACGTGTGTACCGCCACAGAATTCCGTGGAAGCATCACCCATCTTGACAACACGCACGGTAGAGCCGTACTTCTCGCCAAAGAGCATCATTGCACCCATCTTCTTTGCGCTCTCAATGTCGGTCTCAACGGTATCAACGGCAATACCCGAAAGGATATTCTCATTAACTATCGCCTCTACCTTTGCTATCTCCTCTGCGGTAAGTGCCGAGAAGTGAGTAAAGTCAAAGCGTCCTCTGCCCTCGTCAACGTAGGAACCTGCCTGCTCTACGTGAGTGCCGAGTACCGCACGAAGTGCGCCCTGGAGAAGGTGCAGCGAGGAGTGATTTCGCTTTATAGCCTCTCTTCTCTCTGCATTTATCTCTGCACGAACGGTATCACCGACCTTGATGGTGCCGCTTGTCATATTACAGATGTGGAGATATACTCCGTCTGTCTTCTTTGTGTCAAGAACGGTTGCAGAAGCGCCGGCGGAAGTCACACTTCCCTCGTCACCGACCTGACCGCCGCCCTCTCCGTAGAAAGGAGTCTTATCGAGAATGAGAGTAAATTCGCCCTCGTTAACTTCATTTACGCTGTTTTCATCAGCGATGATCGCAAGTACCTTTGCTTCTGCCGCAGTATCGGTATATCCGACAAACACTGTCTTTTCTATACCCGAAAGGAGATCCTTTGAGGACTCGGACCAACCGCTTATGTTACCTCTTGCGGCTCTTGCACGGTCTCTCTGCTCCTTCATAAGTGCCGCAAAACGCTCGTCGTCAATAGCGAGACCTGCCTCGCCTGCGATCTCACGGGTAAGGTCTATCGGGAAGCCAAACGTATCGTAAAGCTTGAATGCATCGTCGCCCGAGATAGTCTTTGCTCCCTCTGCATTTGCCTTTTCAACAAGACCCGAGAGAATGGAAAGACCCGCATCAACTGTTGCGTCAAACTTTTCTTCTTCTATTGCAATCACCTTGAGGATATAATCCTGCTTTTCGGAAAGCTCAGGGTATGCACCGCAGCTTTCGTCAATAGACACCTTAACGGTATCAACAAGGAAAGGATGGTTGATGCCGAGAAGCTTACCGTGACGGCAAGCACGGCGGATGATACGGCGAAGAACGTATCCACGTCCCTCGTTTGAAGGTATAACGCCGTCGCTTATCATAAACATAGCACTTCTTGAGTGGTCTGTTACGACACGGATAGAAATATCGTTATCAGCATTAGCGCCGTAGGTCTTACCCGATATCTCGCAGGCCTTATCTATGACCTTACGGATAGAATCGACCTCGAACATATTGTCAACGCCCTGCATTACGCAAGCGAGACGCTCAAGACCCATACCGGTATCTATATTCTTCTGTGCAAGCTCGGTATAATTACCGTTGCCGTCGTTATTGAACTGCGAGAAAACGTTATTCCAGATCTCCATAAATCTGTCGCAGTCGCATCCCGGCTTACAGTCGGGAGAACCGCATCCATACTTCTCACCACGGTCAAAATATATCTCGGAGCAAGGGCCGCAAGGACCGCTTCCGTGCTCCCAGAAGTTATCTGCCTTACCGAGGCGCACTACGTGCTCCTTCGGAACGCCTATCTTATTGACCCAGATCTCGTATGCTTCCTCGTCATTCTCGTAGATAGAGGGCCAGAGAAGATTTTCGGGTATCTCGAGAGTTTCTGTGAGGAACTCCCATGCCCACGGAATAGCCTCGTCCTTAAAATAATCTCCAAAGCTGAAGTTACCGAGCATCTCAAAGAAGGTACCGTGACGTGCTGTGTGTCCTACTCTTTCAAGGTCGGGCGTACGGATACACTTCTGGCAAGTGGTAACTCTGTTACGGGGCGGTATCTCCTCTCCCGTAAAATATTTCTTCATCGGTGCCATACCTGAGTTGATAAGAAGAAGAGACTTATCATTTATCGGTACAAGCGGAAAAGAAGGCAAACGAAGATGACCCTTGGATTCGAAAAATGCAAGATATTTTTCACGCAGGTCGTTAAGTGATGTCCATTCCATTGTTTTATACCTTTCTACCGTAGCGGTATCAAAATTTCATCTTATAATTATATCACCTTTGTCCCGTCATGTCAACGGAATTCGGAAAGAATAGGTTGAATATTTATATCTTTATAAACTGTTTTAATATTTTGTTGATCCAAACATTTTCCCGACGGAAGAGAATTAAAATCGGATTGCATAAAAGCCATTGCTATAATATTAAGCCCCAAAATAGAAAGAATCACATACAAAATTCCACTACTCCAATAAGAATAGTTATGTGCTATAAATTCTTTCTTAATGAGTTCACCTCTCGTATACCACCAATACAACGAGTAAAAAGGAACAAAAACAAAGCAGGCCATCTTGTCAATACAGTTTTTTTCATCATATTTTATTGATTGTGTGTTATACACCAGTAAATACTGCCAATATAAAGTGTAAATTCCGAATGTAACAATTGACAGTAACATAGACACACTAATACGCTTCTTACTTATTGTAACCATATACTTTTTCACTTTCTAAATGTTATTAGTCTTGTAAAACCTAGAAATTCATCATGTCTTATCCCACATTACGTATTCAAGGCGTTTAGGAAACAATGTCCCTTCCTTCTCTTTTTTACGCAACAGAAACATTGAATAAACCATCAACGATATACAGTTAACATATCTTGATATCGCACCGACTAAATTACCATATGAGATTGGATCCTTACACGCATATGAATAAATAAGCCAAACAACTTGATTGTATATATCAGGCCAACTATCAAACATGATGATGGCAGCGGTTGCTATCAACATTAATACTGGATTTTTAAATTTTGTCAAGGCTGTTATTATAACAACAACATATAAAAACAAAAATAAAAGTTCTTTCCCAAAAAAATTGATTCGAATTGACGCATCATAAGTTGGTAACAGATATACACTCATTAGGGGAACAAAATTATAAATTCTTAACAACAAAGAAATACAATATGACAAAATAAATAAGATACTTATTTTTGCAGAGCAAAAATAATATATAGCTAATATTACATAAGGCATATAGAATGGTATATATATCCAATCCCATATCGATATGCTAGTATTCGTCACATGTGTAAAATGAAATTGGTAGAACAAAAACATAGAAAAAACTTTTAAAAATAAAGATAAAAGCACTAATGATCCTATTATAATAAAAATCGTATTGTTTTTTGATTTCATAAAAGTAAAATCTCCACAGTAATATTCTTAATAATTGTCCACCGGATGCAACGCCGCACCGATAACCGTGCCGAACTGCGAATCCTCGGGGATAATAAATCTTACACCGAAAGGCTCTGCGAGGTTTTCAAATACTGCTCTGACGTGTGGCATTATGCTCAGGTTTCCCGTGAGAACGATATCCTTCAGCTTATGCGCTCTTGCGGCAAAAATGGACGTTGTCGCAATAGTCTCGGCAACCATATTGACAATTCCGAGAGCAATATCGTGCTTGCTTGCTATATCACTGAGCTTACCGAAGTTCGATGCGGTCAGCTCCTCATTCATACCGGGGTACTTGTGAGTTTTCGAGAGATCTTTTATACGCAGGTCTATATTTGAAAGGTCACCGTTCTCGCAGATCTGCTCAATGTGCTCGACGGTATCGATACCGAGCATTTTTTTCGAGAGACCTATAAGAGTACCGCCTCCGACGCCCGTACCGCCCATATATTCGATGTCGCACACGCCTGATTCGTTCTTTTTTGCGTGTATTATAGCTGTTCCTGTTCCCATACTTACAACGATAGCCTCGTCAAGACCGGAAAGGTACAGGCCTCCTATTCCGACGCTTCCAAACTCGGGCACAGGACGGCAGTCGAGCGAATATATCGGCTGCTCTACGTAAGAAGAACCTACGCCCGTCATCATAACTCTGTCTATATCGGAAAGCGAAAGTCCGTTCTGGAGAGTGAACTTTCCGAGCGCACCGTAAATAGAGGTTATCGGATCGGTAGCTCTGACGAACTGCGGACTGATAAGCTCTCTTGGCACTCCGTTCTCGTCGGCTCTGAAGCCTACTATCTTTGTAGTGCTTCCGCCAACGTCTATTCCTATTATAGTTCCCATAATTATGTCCTCCTTTTGTATATCAAAGGTCATATTATAATTCTAAACAAAGATTATACCATATTATACCGAAAAAGTCAACGGCTCTTAAACTAAAAAAGCCCTTGTCTGTCATATCCGATTGACAACGGCTCCTTTATGGTGTATAATTCATTTTATAAATGCGTATTCACCGTAAACGGCACATACACGCTCCTTAAATTCGGGAAATCGACTGTCATACCGGCTCATAACGTAAAGAGCACCGATAGTCGGGTCAACTCCAAGCAGTGCATCTCTTGCAGCATGAAGAGTTCTCTCCGGAAGCTCACCCTGTGACGAGCTGATATTTATCCCCGATGACCTTATAACGCCCGAAAGAGAGGACGGAAAATCGCTGCTTTTCACACGGTTCAAAAGCACAGCTCCAAAGGATACTCTTACAGCGTATTCTGCCCTTGGTACTACGGCATCTATTGCACGTGCAAGAAGCTCTGCCTCAAGGTCATCCGAGGTCGCACACTCTATGGCTTCGGCAGAGGCGGAAATTGCATCTTCCGCCGCCACATACGGCTCAAGTCCACACTTTTGGGGAGTCTCCACGGGTGTCGATTCACTTTCCGGAGCAGGAAGAATATAATATGCCGAAAAAAGTGCCGCACTCATAACCGCAGATGAAAGCATCAGGGCGGCAAGAGCAGTCCTTGCATCATTTGGCAAGGTAATATAAAACATACGTAATACCTTAAATAATCTTTTCACTTCCGCACCTCATTTTTCTTTTTTTATATTATTCCCGGTCGGAAGTCATATCAATACCTATAATTATGTAAAGCGAGAATCAAAATGAAAAAAGAGATAAAAATTAAGATAGTATCAAAGCAGTACGAGCTTTCAAAAACTCTTATGGACAAGCTCTTTGATGCGCTCGACGAGCTTGATGACGAGTTTGATATTGAAGAGGCGCAAGGCGCAGAGGATGAAGAAGACCTTCTCCAGCTTACAACCGACGGCTATATTTCCTTAGGAGAAGAAAGAGCCGAGATATGCTATTCCGAGTCGGCTCTGACCGGAATGGAGGGAGCCACCACTACCCTTTCCTTTGAAAAGGACCTTCCCGGGCTTGTTACAATGCTCCGTGGCGGAAGCGTGACGACCGCTATGGTCTTTGAGGAGAAAAAACGCCATATTTGCGTTTATGAAACTCCGATAATGCCCTTTGAGCTCTGCATACACACGCTTAAGGTTGAGAACGAGCTTCTCACCACGGGAAAGCTCTACCTTGACTACATAGTTGAGTTCAAGGGTGCTCAGGCAGAGCGCACGAAATTCACCATGATGATTGAAGAAAGCGATTCATCCACCGCTCCTCTTGACGAATACGATGAAGTATAAAACAAATCGGCTCACTTACCGTGAGCCGATTTGTTTTTACAAAAATTCCTTCATCTTCTCGATGTTGTCCTGCTCAAAGGTGATAAGGTCTCGGCCGAGCTTCAGAGCCTGCTCGGGGCATCCCTGCCCTTCAAATTCTCTTACGTGCTTTGTCATATCGGTTATACCCATAGTCGAGCCTTTGATAAGCATTTCAGCCATATGACCAACAGAAGAATCGGTCATCGTATTCATCGCTATGCCCATCTTCGACATCATCTTTTTTATCATAGGCTCTTCCTGCGGCTTAACCCCCATTGGAGTGAGCTGCTTTTCAGCTTCCTTTGCGAATCTCTCATATCCGTTCATCTGCTCTGTGAGCGCGTTGCGAAAGCTTGTGTCCTCGACCTTTGGCATAAGGTCGACTATTGCCTCAGAGCCCATTTTCACGTTCTTATAAATATAGCAAAGAAGTTCGGGTGTCTTTTCCATAATAAAATCCTCCAAAAATAAAACGGTACACGTTTAGTTTCTCCGTGTACCGTTTTTTTATTCATTTAGAGCTCTTTGCCTTGAGCTTTTGCATACGCACGTCAACGCCCTCAAAAAGGAGTGGCGTATATTCACCGAAGATACGGCTCGCTATGCGGTCCCAATATCTCTGTCGGAGCTCTGCAGGAGTTAGATTAGTGCTTATAACAGTAGACTTTTTCTTTGCAAGACGTGTGTTTATCACATTATAAATAACCGAAACCGTAAACTGATTCGACACCTCGGTGCCTATATCGTCAACGATAAGAAGGTCGCAGTCGTAGTAGCGTGCAAGACTTCCGACGTCGGTATCCGAATATCCCACTCCAAAGCGCTCTTTTTCAAAATCAGACAACATTCCGACAGCAGTTACGTAGAGAACGTCATATCCTTTATCTATAACTGTCTTTGCCGCTGCTGTCGACAGGTGAGTTTTGCCAAGTCCCGTTCCGCCGAAAAGAGCAAGATTCACAGGGGAAGAGGACGAAAAATTCTCCGCAAAATTTTTAAGCGTATCAAAATTATGCTTCATCTTCTCATAATTTTCCGGCTTTGAGCGGTAATAATCAAGAGAAAATGCCTCAAAAGTCTGCGTTTGCATAAGCTTGCCAAGTCCCGAGCTTTCATAACCTGCGAGGATAAGTGCACGCTTCATGCACTCGCACATTCCCTCATCGGTATAGCCCGAATCAAGGCATTTTTCGCATTCATAATGAACGGCAGAATAATCTGCAGGGTATCCTTTTGATGTAAGCAGCTTTTCCCTCTCTGCCTGAAGCTCGAGACTCTGCTCCTTGAGCGCCTTTACTATTGCGACAGCCCCTTCACCGCCACCAATAGAGGAATATACAGCCTTGAGACCTATGTCCGCAATTGCCGTATCAAGCTCTCTTACCTCGGGAATCTTCTCCCAAAGCTCTCGTTTTCTTGCATCCGCTTCCATACTGGCAACACGGAATTTATCTTCGTAAAGTGCTTTTATACGCTTTACGTTTTCAGAATTATATCCCATTATCCGCCCCTCACTTTCCCTCGAAGCTGCGCTTCAGCGCCACCTCAAGAAATTCATCGGTATCAAAGCTTCCGCCGTCCACACCCTTATTCTTTTTATGCTCTGAAATATTCTTTTCCGCATCCTCGGGTGTGCGTACCCCCTCGCTGTACCAGCGGTCCATTATCGCCCCTGCATAGGGAAGCGACGGATTCTGTGTGCTGTCTATGGTCACCTCGTACGCCTTTTCAATTATGTCAATATCGTACTTGTATTCGGAGAGCCACTTTTCAAGAAGTGCTTTTTCCTTCTTTGTAAATGCTCTGGAATTTATACCGAACAGCTTCCTGAGCTTATTCTCTGTCTCCTCTGCCTTTTCGAGGAAGGAAAGCCTTTCACCGAGCGTTTCTGCATCGGTTATACCCTCGTCAAGGAAACGGTGGGCAAGCTTTTCGACCGTGCGAACAGACTTATGCTCCATCTTTCCGCAGTGAGCAAAGAGAAGAAGTATGTATTCACCGTCAAGACCAAGATAATCCGTAAGCGCTATGAGCATATTTATCTCACTTGTGCCTAAAACCTTTCCAAAAAGCTGCTGACACTCGTCGATAAGAAAACGGTATTCCGCTCTCTTTTCAAGCAAGGAGGTAAGCTCCTCGGTAGAATAGTGAGGAAGAGAGTCTGCACTTTTCAGCTTTTTCTGCGGCTTTTCGGCACTCTGCACGGGCACTTCCTTAATTTTAGGAGTTTCGATCTCCTGCGTAGGAGTGTCGAGCTCCTCGAGCACACCCGCCCCTCTCCAGAAGGATATCGAAGCTTCTATTTCCTCACGCTTCATCCCCGTGAGTCTTATAATCTCATCTATGCTTTTCCTCGTGCCGGATAAGAGCGACGGCTCAGACACGAGCGTAAGGATCAGCTTTATATCCTTTTTGGTTGCTCTGTCTATCCTGTCGAGCACTGCGCCCGGAAGAACGAAAGCGGAGTTTCCGTAGTTAAAAATCAGCTTCACTATTTTTTCCTCTCAAACGTTATTTATCCTCTTCTTCGCCGGTTCTCATATGGTTGAGCTCGTAGCAAAGAGTCATAAGCGAGTCTCCAAGGTGGACGTTCACTATCTTAACGTCCTCTCTCTCCTTTTCAAGCTCCTTCCCCGTAAAATTCCATATTCCGAGGACTCCTGCCCTCACAAGGCGGTCGGAGACCTGCTGTGCGCATTCCTTTGGAAGCGTAAGAACTGCTATATCTATGAGGTTTTCCTCACAGAAGCTCTCAAGCTCCTCCATAGAATATACACCCACTCCTGCAACGGTATTTCCAATAAGGTCCTTATCAATATCAAACATAGCAACGGTAGAAACACCGCGCTTGGTGAACATCGGATTGCGCACAAGTGCACGTCCGAGGTTTCCTGCGCCCACAATAACTGCTCTGAAATTGCAGTTAACACCGAGAATGTCGCTTATTTTAGCATAAAGATACTTTACGTTATAACCGTATCCCTGCTGACCGAATCCGCCGAAACAGTTAAGATCCTGACGTATCTGCGATGCAGTGACGTTCATCATCTTCGAAAGCTCGCCCGAGCTTATACGCATCTTTCCGTTTCTTATAAGCTCCCGCAGATATCTGAAATATCTCGGTAGTCTCTTTATTACCGCAGGAGATACGTACGCCCTTGGAGATGAGCCCCCCTCCTCGGATTCAAGCGTTTTCTGAATGTCTCCGTAAATTTCTATTTCTTCGTTATTCATCTTAAAATAGTCCTTTCGTAAATCTATGTGGAAATGAAAAATCCGCTGTTTGAAGAACATCAAACAGAACGCTCATCGGAACTGAAAATTCCGAATTTTTTCTCCGATTTTTTCATTTTATGTGCCGTTTTTTTGTCTGAAAAAACATTTTTTATTCAAATTGCCAATTATGCTATGAAAATGCATTTTGGTTTACAAAATACTTTTTTTCGTCATTTACCACGCTTTTCAACACGTTTTGCCATCTCAAGTTATCCACAGTTTCAACGAGGTTTTCAACACAGAAAGCTTGATTTTAATTGATTTCGAGTGAAATTTCTCAGTTTTTTCCTCTAAAAACCTGTCCAAAAAGGAATTTTTTCAACAGTGTGTTGAAAACTCCTGTTGAAAATATCTTTTAAGGTTAGACGTTTTTAAAACATCGTGCAAAGTGACAAATTTGAAAAATATAGTCAAAACCTATTGACAAATTGATATTTTTCCAAAAGAGGAATTGACTATTCCGTAGCAGAAGCATTGAGCGAGGTATCGGCAAAATTACCTCTCTCAAATTCGTAATATGCTGCCGCAGCTATCATTGCCGCATTGTCTCCACAGAGATTCATAGGAGGGCAAACGAAACGTACCTTTTTGGAAATACAAACGTCCCCCACGGCTTTTCGCAGGTGGGAATTTGCCGCAACACCGCCTGCCATAACGAGCGTTTTCATTCCCGTTCTGTCAAGTGCGAGCGCTATTTTCTTTGAAATTGCCTTAGTAACGGCATAAGTATAGGAGGCGGCAAGATCTGCACGGTTTATCTCCTCACCTTTCTGCCCTGCCATATTTATATAATTGAGAGCAGCAGTCTTCAGACCGCTGAAGGAAAAATCAAGATTGTCACCGATAATTGCAGGTGATGGCAAGCTTATCGCCTTTTTATCACCCTCATATGCAAGCTTGTCAAGTGCCGCTCCGCCGGGGTAAGGCATACCAATAACTCTGCCGACCTTATCAAAGGATTCTCCGACCGCATCGTCCCTCGTTGAGCCTATCTCCTCAAAATCGGTGTAAGAATCCACCTTATATATGGATGTGTGTCCGCCCGAAACGACGAGAGCAAGGAACGGTGGCTCAAGCTCTGCATCCGAAAGGAGAGCAGCCGAAACGTGTCCTTTTATATGATTTACCGCAACAAGCGGTATTCCGTTTGCATATGCAAGGGATTTTGCGAAGTTCACTCCCACAAGAAGTGCACCTATAAGTCCTGGGAATGCAGTAACACCGATAGCACCTACGTCCGAGAGCGTAATTCCCGCCACCTCAAGTGCCTCGTAAGTAATTTTTGAAATTGCTTCTATATGCGCACGGCTCGCAATTTCGGGCACTACACCACCATAGAGCCTGTGAACGTCTATCTGTGATGCAACGATATTCGAGCATATCTCTCTTTTCCCGCCCTCCATACGCACGACGGCGGCAGAGGTCTCGTCACAAGAGCTTTCAAGTCCGAGTATATACATAATTCTCCTAAATTGTCAAAGTTTTTTGATCATAACGTAGGCATCCTCGACGGGTGTGCGGTAAAACCGGGGACGTTTGCCTGCAATCTCAAATCCAAGGCCCTTATAGAGCTTTATTGCCGCATCATTTGATACTCTCACCTCAAGTGCGATGAGAGAAAGCCCGATTTCACGAGAATGCTCTATAAGACACTCCATTACTGCGTGTGAAAAACCGCGGCGGCGCAAATCGGGGTGAGTTGCAACGTTCGTTATGCTGCCCTCGTCTGCAGCGGTCACCATTCCCGCATAGGAAACGACCTTTCCGTCCTCGCCAAGCACAGCAAATCCCACTCCACCGTCCCGTGTTAGTGTAGAAAGTCCTTCCTCTGTCCACGGGTGTGCAAAACATATCTCCTCAAGCTCCGCAGTACTCCGAAGATGCTCACCGCATAGCTTTATTACCTTAATATCCATACTCATTTTCCGAAAAACATACGCAGAAGCGACTCACGTATCCTATCAAGACAGGAAATATAATCCTCAAGATCTCCACCAAACGGGTCTGAGATGTCCTTATCCATACAGGTTATCTTTGAAGCAAGATGCGGGAAGCGAGTCATAAGTGCCATAGCGTGTGAAGAAGAAATTCCGATAATGAGGTCGGAGAGCATCATATCCGCCTCGGTTATGCTTCTTGCTCTATGGTTTACATAGTCGTTTCCGGGAGCAGATTTCACACCCGCATCCTCAAGAGCAAGCACAGCATTCACCGATATCGGCATACCGTCTACGGCAGAAAGTCCTGCAGAAGTGGCTGCTATCTGCCGTCCGTCACGTACAGGCATTGATACGCACATATCACTAAGAAGCGCTGCCGCCATAGGAGAACGGCAGGTGTTACCCGTGCAAACGAAGCACACCTTAAAGGGAGTATTAATATCCGCTTCGGCTTGAGTGACCGATGTTTCTCTTTGGAGAGTTAAATTCATTTTCAGGCGTCCTTTTTATAAGTATATCAGTATCCGAAAACACCGCTGAGAGAATCGTCGTTCACTATCCAATCGTTTACATCGATGATGCGGAACTCGTCCTTTGTATCACGAATGATAACGGTGGAGATACCTGCGTTTATTACCATTCTCTTGCACATCATGCAGCTGCTGGTTCCGGGAACTATCTCGCCCGTACCGGGCTCTGTGCAGACCATATAGAGAGTGGAGCCGAGCATTTGGTCACGGGGAGCGGCGATTATAGCATTTGCCTCAGAATGGACTGAACGGCAAAGCTCATATCTCTCTCCTCTCGGAATACCGAGCTTTTCTCTCTGACAAACTCCTATGTCGCTGCAGTTCTGTCTGCCTCTCGGCGCACCGTTGTAGCCGGTCGAAACGATAACGTCATTCTTGACTATTATCGCACCGTAGCACCTGCGAAGACAGGTGCTGCGCTCGGAAACAGTCTGTGCTATGTCAAGGTAATAGTTGTGTTTTGATACACGTTCCATATATGCCTCCAAAAATACAAACAAATATACATAGTATATTGTACTACATTTTTCGCGCAAAATCAAGAGGGAAGAAAAATATTATAAAAACAAAATAGGAAACTCCCACGATAGCATTTTATGCTTCGCGGGAGTTGTTCTTTTATTTCAGCTTTCGAGCTGTTTGCCGAGAAATCCGGCGGCGGTGAGAACGAGCTTACTTTCGATATCCGCAGACGTGTTTTCCGCAGGACGTTCACCGCTCATGGGGCAAAGTGACGCCACGCATCCGATAATATCGCCCTCGCTCATTATCGGCATCGCACAGCTGACAAAATGAGAACCTCCGTCGGCAGTAACGGGTATCTTATCCTCGCCCTCGTGCCAAACGTAAAGATTCCTGCTTTCAATGACAGATTCAAGTTCACCGGAAAGACGGCGGTCGCTGTATTCCTTCCTCGGTACGCCTGAACAAGCGATAACTGCATCTCTGTCGCAGATAACGACAGAGAGCGAGCAGGTCTTGTGCAAGGTCTCCGCATACTGCGAGGCAAACGAGGCAAGCTCGCCTATCGGCGAATATTTTTTGAATATAACCTCGCCTTCCCTATCTGTATATATCTCAAGCGGGTCGCCCTCACATATAACATTGACAGTATAAGCCTTAGCCGGCCGGTTTACCGACTTATGAATATACTTGGTACTAAATGAGCTACCTATACTGTCAAAATCAAAATTTACGGTTTCCTCCTTAGTGGGTAAAGTTCCTATCTTCAATAGTTGTTCAATGTCGGGTTTAAGCTTTATATCTATCATATCGCCCTTGTAAACCGTTATCTTTTCGACTATCAGACCAATATCTATTTTCCCCAGCTTGTCTTTTACCAAAATGCTGTCAAAAACATCAAAAACGGTTTTTGCAACACGATTGATCTCGACGATGTTATTTCTCTCGTCTGTGGCAGATTTCATCTGCTCTGTAAGTCCTCGTATCTTGTTTTTCAGCTCAGTTTCAATCGCTTCGTATGTTTCCGAAATAATATCAGCATCATCGGGATTTTTTGCAATATCGCTTATCCTTTGCTTTGTTGTTTGCTTTAGCTCTTCCTTTGCTCTGTAAAGCGAATCTTCAAGTTGTTTTATCAGCTTATCACTATCCCGAACAATCTTTTTTTCACT
>SVUB01000036.1 GCA_015063495.1 Oscillospiraceae bacterium | reverse complement strand
AACAAGGAACGCAAGAGCTACACGGTCAGCGCCAAGCGAAGGCTCAACGACGTATGGAGTATAATGCTCGTTTGTCTCGGGATCAAAGTAGGTAAGGTCCTTGCCGCTATGCTCTGCGTGCTGTGAAAGGTCGTAGTCTGTTCTGTCGGCAACGCCCCAAAGTTCGCCCCAGCCAAACGGGAAGAGGAACTCGAAGTCGGTCGTAGCCTTTGAATAGAAGCAGAGCTCGTCGGGATCGTGGTCACGAAGACGGAGATTCTCATCCTTCATACCGAGGTTAAGAAGGAACTTATGGCAATAATCCTTCCAATAAGCGAACCACTCAAGGTCTGTACCGGGCTTGCAGAAGAACTCAAGCTCCATCTGCTCAAACTCACGGGTACGGAAAACAAAGTTACCGGGAGTGATCTCGTTTCTGAATGACTTACCTATCTGCGCAACTCCAAAGGGGAGCTTCTTTCTCGTGGAACGCTGAACTGCGGGGAAGTTAACGAAGATACCCTGTGCAGTCTCGGGACGGAGATAAACTGTATTTGAATTGTTCTCAGTAACACCGATAAAGGTTTTGAACATAAGGTTGAACTTCTTGATATCGGTAAAGTCCTTGCCACCGCAATCAGGGCAAACTATGCCCTTCTCTGCGATATACTCGGACATCTGCTCGAAGGTCCAGCCCGCAGGGTTATCATTCAGACCGTTCTGGAAAGCATAATCCTCTATAAGTTTATCCGCTCTGTGACGCGCATGGCATCCCTTGCAGTCCATAAGAGGGTCGGAAAAGCCTCCAACGTGACCGGAAGCAACCCAAGTCTCGGGATTCATGATAATCGCACTGTCAAGACCGACGTTATACTTAGATTCCTGAACGAATTTCTTCCACCAGGCCTTCTTTACGTTGTTTTTGAACTCAACGCCAAGAGGTCCGTAGTCCCAGGAGTTAGCGAGACCGCCGTAGATCTCGGAGCCGGGAAATATAAAGCCTCTTGTTTTGCAAAGGGCAACTATTTTGTCCATTGTCTTTTCTTGATTTTTCATCTTGTTACTCCTATATGTCTTTTCAAAAATTTTCTTTATCAATTTGCCCTTTTGTAGGGTGCGAGAAGATTGAGACAGCCGTTTGCGTTCGGTATGAAACACAGGCGCCCGTCAATAGTGGAATACGTACCTGGAAGCTCAAGCGATACCGACTCAAAATCAGGATACGAGAAGATAAGATCGAGATTAAGACTCAGATCAGCAGCCGTAAAGTCGGTCACTATCATCGAGGATGCCTCTCTGAAGAGTGCAGCAGCCTTCGTGATGTATTTCGGATCCGTCATTTTCTTCAT
The DNA here is from genome assembly GCA_015063495.1 of Oscillospiraceae bacterium. GTDB lineage: Bacteria > Bacillota > Clostridia > Oscillospirales > CAG-272 > SIG710. The sequence goes on along the minus strand of SVUB01000036.1, from coordinate 13,030 downwards.
CACAGCACGGACGAAGCTTACCGTCGTCTTAATACGTGAATTTTGGGTGCCTTCATATTTATCAAAGCGGAGCATTTCGAGCGCTGTCTTTCCGTCAAGCGTCTGAGGCCCCTCCGTGATGTTGATGTGAAGCCCACCCTTGTTATCGTCATAGACCATATTGCAGGGGACGTTGAAATCGACGCCCTCTATCATATCTATGAGCTTTGGAAATTCGGTGAGACTGACAAGAGCGTATCTGTCTATCGAAACTCCGACAAGGGAGTGAACGGTATCCACAAAGCTCTCTACACCCTCGTCCTCAAAAACGTCGGAAAGACATTTCGTATCGTTCCCTCGTTTCACGATGGTGCCGGGGCTTATCGCAGTAAACGCAAATTCCTTTCTCTCCTTGCTGACGCATACGAGCAGGATCGTGTCAGCAGACACCCTTCTGAATTCACCGTCCATCACAAGTCCGCCCGGAAGTTTTCCGGATGGATATTCAACCAACCCCGAAACTGTATCGGGATCGTAGTAATCATAAAATATTGCAGGAGCATAATCGAGTCCGACAAAAAGCATATTAAAGGAATTTCCGTCAAGGTCCTCTCTTGCATCGTTGCCTTTGTCAACGTAATCCTCTCCGCCGGTCTGAACGGGATCGGGATTTTCTCCTATCCCTGCCGAAACTCCGAGTGAGCCGAGGATCATATTAACAACGAAGAATGCAATTATGCCGAAAATGATAAGCGAAATTATAAACGTCAGAAAAAAGTTTCTGATGCCGATGCGCAAGCCTTTCACCTCCGAATTATACAGTACTCTTTATTATATAACAAACTATACTATTTTTCAATAGGGTAGACACAAATTTAACACTTTCATCATTTATTGGATTTTTCGGCTTTACGGAAGCGAGACGGCAATACGTAATTGCGCCGGAGTATAAAATGCTCCCAGAAGCAAAAATACGGCTTTACAGGTACATTTTGATATTTATCAATATTTTTGAACCAAAAATATAATCGATAATTGTATCTGTTGCGATTAGATATTCTTCTAATTTCAAATACAAATCTAACCTTTTTGTTGGATTTTCTTCTCATCTAACACTGTTTTTTGATAGAAATAAGAGCTTCACACCATTTTTTGAGCTTTTTTGCGCCTGCCACAGAGCCATTATTATAAATGAGTAGCCCCTATTGATTTGCACGTAAAAGAGTGCTATAATATACTGTAGTAAATCATTTTTCTAAAGGAAAGTACTTTATGGAATTCTCAAATTATCTTTTTTCAAGCGCCGAAATAATAGGAATTGTTGCAGCTTCCGTCTCAGGATGTATCATTGCGGCGAAGTGTAAATTCGATCTTTTCGGAGTCATTCTTTGTGCTTTTTTCACCTCTCTCGGGGGTGGTATTCTGAGAGATATCCTTATCGGAGATCTACCTCCGAGAGCATTTACAAACTACTTTTTTCCGCTCGCATCGCTCCTCACTTCCCTTGCGGTATTCGTAGTTTTTAAGCTTTTCAGAAACAAATTACCACAAAAGCAAAGCCTTATGAGAGCTCTGTTTTTTATCTTTGATGCGGTCGGTCTTGCCTCTTTTTCTATGACGGGAGTGCAGATAGGCATCGCCTCGGGACACGAAAAAAACGCCTTTCTTTGCATCGTTCTCGGCATGGTAACCGCTGTCGGAGGAGGTATGATTCGTGACGTTATCACCGCCAGAATCCCTCTTGTTCTGCGTGAGCAGATATATGCAACCGCATCTATTCTTGGCTCTGCGGTCTACTATTTTGCTGTCACACTTGGGGCAAATTCGATCATCTCTATGTACGTATCAATGGCAATAATAGTTATCATAAGACTTCTTTCGATTCACTACAAATGGCATCTTCCGGTAGCAGATGAAAAATAAAAAAGGGAACACATTATGTGTTCCCTTTTTCAATTTTACTCGATATTATTTCTCTATAAACTTTTTATATCCTTCAATACAATCCCTTATAATCTCCTTTGCTTCCTCTCGGCTAAAGAGAGATTTTACCGCTGTCTGCTTATGCTCGAGCTGCTTATATACGGTAAAGAAATGCATCATTTCATCGAATATATGATGCGGAAGGTCGTCTATCGACTCTATACCATTGTAGCTGGGATCGGAAAAAGGCACGGCTATTATCTTATCGTCAAGTGCACCGCCGTCTATCATTCGTATAGCTCCTATCGGGTGAACTCTCATAAGCGTCATCGGTATTATCGAATCGGAGCATAGAACGAGAACGTCAAGCGGGTCCTTATCATCGGCATATGTTCTCGGTATAAACCCGTAATTTGCAGGGTAATGCGTAGATGTGTAGAGGACTCTGTCAAGCATCAGAAGTCCCGTTTCCTTATCAAGCTCATACTTGCAGCGGCTTCCCTTTGATATCTCTATAACAGCCGTAAAATCATCGGGTGTTATTCTCTCGGGCGCTATATCATGCCAAATATTCATATGTTTCTCCTGTTTATGTCTGTTATGGGCGCACTTATAGTGCGCCCATAAGCTTATTTAACGAAATCAAATTCAAAATCGTAGATGGAAACTGTATCTCCGTCGGTAGCACCGTGCTCCTCAAGCAGTTTTATGACACCGCCCTTGATAAGCACCTTCTGGAAGTAGCTCAGCGACTCGTAATCGCTGAAATTTATCTGACCGAGAAGATTGTAGAGCCAATCACCCTCCACGATAAATACGTCGTTCTCACGTCGAACGGTCGTTACTCTGCCCTCGTCGTTCTTTGCGTATTCGTCTTCGGGTGAGTAATCACTCTCGTATATCGTAAGAGGCGGAAGAAGTTTCAAGCGCTCCGAAACTCGGCTTACAAGCTCACCGAGGTTTTCTCCGGTGATAGCAGAGACGTATATCATCTCCCATTCGTTATCATCGACGAATTTCTCAAAGGCTTCAATATCAACGTAGTCCTCGTTTATCATATCGCTCTTGTTTGCGACTATGATCTGCGGACGTGTCGCAAGTTCGGGGCTGTAACGCTCAAGCTCACTGTTTATCTGCTTTATATCCTCTATCGCATCTCTTCCTTCTACCTGTGAGATATCTACAACATGAAGAAGAAGACGGCATCTGTCAACGTGACGAAGGAATGCGTGACCAAGACCTGCTCCGTCTGCCGCTCCCTCGATAAGTCCGGGAATGTCTGCGGCAACAAATCCGCTTTCATCTCCCGTTTTTACAACTCCGAGATTAGGAGAAAGGGTTGTAAAGTGATAATCGGCTATCTTCGGCTTTGCTGCGCTTATGCGGGAAAGTATCGAAGACTTACCGACGTTTGGAAATCCAATAAGCCCGACGTCGGCAAGCATCTTAAGCTCAAGAATTACCTCTTTTTCCTCACCGAGCGTTCCGTTTTTGGCAAACATAGGAGTCTGCCTTGTCGGTGTGGCAAAATGCTTATTGCCCCATCCGCCTCTGCCTCCGCGGCAGCAGATAAAAGGCTCACTATCCGACATATCCTTGATTATCTTTCCGCTCACTGCATCCTTTATAAGAGTTCCGGGAGGAACGAGTATCTCGGTATCGGCACCGTTTGCTCCGTGAAATTTTGCACCTGCACCGTTCGCTCCGTTTTCGGCAACGAATTTATGCTTATAGCGGAATGAAAGCAGGGTATTTGAACCCTCATCTATACGGAAAACGATATTGCCGCCGTTTCCGCCATCGCCACCGTCAGGTCCGCCCTTTGCAACGTATTTTTCACGTCTGAAGGAGACCGCACCGTGACCGCCGTTACCTGCCTTCAGATATATTTTTACATTATCGACAAACATAAATCTTAAAACTCCGTTTTTATGATCAGGTATCGTCGCCCCTCTGCCTTATTATGAGGCGGATAGGTGTACCCTTAAATCCAAAGGTTTCACGCAAGCAATTTTCTATATATCTCTGATATGAGAAATGGAAAAGCTCTACGTTATTACAGAAAATAACAAACGTAGGCGGCGCTGCCGAGACCTGTGTCATATAATATATCTTCAGTCTTCTTCCCTTATCGGAGGGAGGCTGAACTCTTATCATAGCATCTCCGAGAACGTCATTGAGCATACCCGTGGAGATACGCATAAGAGTCTGATTATGGACGTATTTTATCTGCTCAAAGAGCTTTACCACTCTCTGGCCCGTAAGAGCAGAAACAAACATAATGGGGGCATAGGTCATATAGGAAAGAGCGTCATAAACACGGTCGGTGACCTGCTTCACGGTCGAATTTTCCTTTTCCACCGCATCCCACTTATTCATAACGATTATAGATGCTTTGCCTGCCTCGTGAGCAATACCTGCAATCTTTTCATCCTGCTCGGATATGCCCTTTTCCGCATCTATCATAATAAGACACACGTCCGCACGCTCCACTGCCATATGTGCACGCAGAACGCTGTATTTTTCTATCTTATCGTCTATCTTTGACTGACGCCTTATACCTGCGGTATCAATAAAGGTGAATTTTCCGTATTCATTTTCAACGTGTGTGTCGACAGCATCACGGGTAGTACCGGGTATGTTCGAAACGATAAGTCTCTCCGAGCCGACGATACGGTTGATTATAGAGGATTTACCTGCATTAGGCTTACCGATAACGGCAACCTTTATGGAATCATCCTCCTCTTCTTCACCCTCCATAGGAGGAAGCGCCTCAAGGCAGGCATCAAGAAGATCACCGCTTCCGCTTCCGTGAACAGAGGAAACGGCAATCGGGTCTATCTCAAATCCGAGCTCATAAAATTCATAGAATTCAAAGGGGACCGCACCGACTGAATCGCACTTATTTATACAAGGTATGATCGGCTTACCGCTCTTTTTGAGCATTACGGCGATCTCTCTGTCATCGGCAACGAGGCCTGTGCGAACATCACACATAAATATAATAACGTCGGCAGTTTCAATAGCGATCTCCGCCTGCGTCTTCATCTGGCTGAGAATTATATCGTCGGTCTTCGGCTCGATACCGCCCGTATCTATGATAACGAGCTTTCTGCCGTTCCACTCGGTCTCGCCGTAGATGCGGTCACGAGTAACGCCGGGAACGTCCTCGACTATCGAGCGTCTTTCACCGATAAGCTTATTAAAAAGTGTACTCTTGCCGACATTTGGGCGACCGACAATAGCTATGATAGGTTTTGACATCTGAAAATTACTTCTTTCTTAATTCTTTTATTTAAGGGGACTGAAGTCAAGCAGATCGCTTACCTCCGAGAGCGGAATAGCAAAGCCGGCACTCGATTCCAGAGCTGCAACAAGGTCGATACAGATAACGAGACTATCGGGTGTAAAATACACCTCGGGATAGCTTGCATAATCACTCTTATACTGAAGGATCATATCCTCATAGCTCGTCTGCGAGAGCAGGTCCTCAATTCCGTAGACCATCGTAAATTCTCCGCCAAGGAACCTTGATGTTATCTCGTTAAAATCTGCAAATATATCCTCTTCATCTATTATCTCACCATTCTCAAGGTCTATATTGACCGTATAAACGGGACAATTAGGATAGCTTGATACAGAGGTCATTGAATAAACACTGCTCTTTACGGAAATGAGACTGTTTGAAAGATAGGTTACCTCGACAGAGCTTACCTCGTAATTAAACATCGTATCCTCAATTATATAGATATCAACGTCGGGCACACTGAGAATAAACATTCTCTCAGCCTCGCTGCGAAGTGCATCGTTAACTGAGGTCTGAAGTTCTTCATTCTCCATTCCGCTAAGAACGGGATAGCGGAGCACCTTTGTACTCTTTCTTCCGTCCTCTGTTTCGTGAACAACTATTATTTCTTCCTTTATCTCATAAGTATAATCACACACAGGAGCATTTGGCAGGTCTGTTTCACTTTCCGAGGCGCTTTCATCCCCGATTCCTTCGTTACCGGTACAAGAAACAAGGGCGAAAATCGTAACAAGCGCAAGAAGCATCGCAAAAAACTTTTTCATTTTCATATTTACCTCCAAAAATCCGCCAAAGCGGTGATTTTATATTTTTACTTATATACCAAGAAGTGTTCGTATAAATTCAGAGCCGTTATCGCTCGACGGTCTGACGGGCACGCAGAGCTTCTCTGAAAGCTCCGAGGGTGTCATATCGTCAAGGAAGACATCCTCATCGGCCTTAAGGGTGTTTGCAGGGATAAGAAGCTCGTCACCAAGCTCTTTATCTACAAGCTGCTCCGACATATCCTTTCCTGTAAGAAGTCCCGAAACGGTTATGCTTTCACCGAAAAAGTGATTTATTATCTTATAAACCTTGACCTTAAGCTTTCCGCCTGTCATTTCGGATACTTTTTCGGCAAGAGAGAAAACGCAGTCATATGCCGCAGCTCCCGTAGCAACCGATACCGAGCGTCCAAGCGGATATTTTGCAAGGAACTCGTCAAGATACTCATCAAAGTACCTGAGCTCATCAGAGACCTCGGTGCGAAGCGACGTTATCATTCCAACACCGTTCTCAAGCTGTGAGTAGCCCTCGTAATAGGCTTCCTCGGGTAGCGGTCTCTCGGCACGGAGATAAAATTCATCCGAGCAGAAAAAGAGTCTCGACCCGTATTTTTCAAGGCACTCCTCGGAAAAAGCCTCAACTGCGTCAATAACCGCACCGCACTCCTCTTTTGTAAAGGGAGAGAGCGGATATAGCTTGTCTCTGAATTTTGTAAGGCCTGCAGGCACCACCGAGCAGCTGACAAGCGAAGGAGAAAGCCTTGCAAGGTCTCTCATCGTGCGTAACAGCTCCTCACCGTCATTAAGTCCTCTGCAAAGCACTATTTGCGTACAAAGCGATATACCTGCCAAGGCAAGTCTATCAAGATACGAAAGGACTTCTCCCGCTCTCTTATTGTGCATCATTTCCACTCGAAGAGAGGGGTTCGTGGTGTGGACCGAAATATTTACCGGGGAGATATGCATCTTGATTATGCGATCTATATCGCTATCCTCAAGGTTGGTAAGAGTTATATAGTTTCCGTGAAGGAAGGAAAGACGGGAATCATCGTCCTTAAAATAGAGAGTTTTTCTCATTCCCCTCGGCAACTGGTCAATAAAGCAGAAAACGCATCTGTTCTCGCAAGAATGCTTTTTATCCATAAGAGGGCGTTCAAATTCAAGACCAATGTCTTCGTATTCGCCCTTGTTTAGAGTAACGGAAAACTCTTTACCCCCCCTCATAAGAGTAAGGGTTATATTCTTTGACGCCAGATAAAATCTGTAATCCAGTACGTCGTTTATCTCGTTAGAATCTATTGAAACAAGTATATCAAGAGGCACAATGCCGGCTTTTTCGGCATAACTGCCCGAAAGCACTTCTGTTATTTCGACCATCGCTACCTCCGTTTGTTTTATTAATATAATATTATATCATAAATAAGTGGTTCTGTCAATCAAAACGTGCGCCGTAAAACATATATTGTTGGGCTATTCCGGCAAATTCTCCAAGAGTGGATGGGTCAAAGTTATTCGGGAATTTTTCAAGGAGAACCCTGCGTATCCACACGTCGATAGGAAAGGCATCGTATTTCTCCATACCGAAGAGCGCAGTACAGGAGGCGACCTTAAGTCCGACTCCCTTTACAGAGCAAAGTGCATCTATACATTCAGCGGTTGGCAGAGCGGAAATATCGTCAAGATCAAGTGCACCGAGAGACACTTTCTCTGCGGCGTCATATATGTAGGATGCTCTGAATCCCACCCGAAGTTCACGAAGTCCGTCCACACCAAGTGCAAGAACGCTCTCGGGCGTCGGAAAAGCATACTCACTCTCCGCAGCTCCGTGCTCACTCATAAGTGAAACGTCAACCTCGGCTCCGCACCGCTCCGAAAGCACCCTTATTATCTTTTTTATTCTCGGAATATTATTGTTTTGAGAGATTATAAAGGAGCAAAGTGCTTCCCATCTCTCCTGACGGAGAATTCTTATTCCCTCTCCTCTCTCCATCACAGAAAGCATATATTCCGTCGGGCAACGGGTGGCAATATCTCGTCTTATCTCCTCATAATCGGTGTCAAGCGAGAGATAAGAGCACAGATATTTTTCATAAAAATCCGCATCGCAGTTGTATATGTATAGAGTCTCCCCATCCTGTGCGACCGAAAAGAATCTTCCGTATGCAACTCCCGAGAATTCGCTCTCGTGTCTTGTGCCCGTGACAGGTTCAAAACGAAAGCACTGCCCACAGTCAAAGGTTTTCGCTACAGAAAATCCTTTTACGTTTTTTATTTCTATATACTTGATAGCCCCATCATTTTTCTCGGTAAAATCAGGTGCAACCGTTTTCTCTGATTGATAAATCACAACAAATCCTCAAAAATTCATATTTTGTACTTGCATTACCCCCTATACAGATGATATAATGGATAATGAAATATACCTATATAAATATTATATATTATTTTTTTGCCTATTACAAGAGCAAAGCAAAAAAAGGAGCGTAAAAACAAAAAATGGAACAGATATACGCAATACCTGTAAACGAGGCATTCAGAGAAGGCGCAGAAAAGCCGGAATGCGGATGCCCTTTCTGCTCTATATACCGCAGACTTGAGGAAAATGAGCTTGATCTTATACTCGGTGCATCTATGATGGAGCCCGACACAAGAATAAAGACCAACAAGGAGGGCTTTTGCCGCACACATTACGATATGATGTTCGTGCGTAAAAACCGTCTTGGAATGGCGCTTACGCTCCAGAGCCATCTTGACGAGCTCCGTGAGGATATGAAGGACACCCTTGCAGGAAAGATAGCAGGTAAAAAGGGAGAGAGAGCAGTAAAGAGAATAAAAGCTCTTGAGGAAACCTGCTACGTATGTAAGCGTATAGAATACCATTTTGAGCATATGATAGAGACCGCTGTTCTGCTTTGGGAAAGCCAGGAGGATTTTCCCTCTCTTCTGAAAAAACAACCCTACTACTGTCTTCCCCACTACCGCAGAATGGTACAGTACGCTTCGGACAGGCTAAGCAAGAAAAAATACTCCGAGTTTGAAGAGCAGTGCTCGGAAACCCAGTATAATTATTTCGACAAGCTCCGAGAGGACGTAAGCTGGTTCTGCAAAAAATACGATTACAGGTACGACGAAGAGCCTTGGTACGATTCAAAGGACGCCGTTGAGCGTGCGATGAAATTCCTTCGCTCGGATATACATAAAAACTGAAAAGAGGAATTTACCCAATGCTTGATCTTCTTCAACTTCATAAGCAATTTATATTAAATCATCTTCGTGAGGGTGATACAGCAGTAGACTTCACTATGGGAAACGGATATGACACCGCTTTTCTCTCAAAAGCAGTAGGAGAAAGCGGACACGTTTACTCATTCGATATCCAACAGCAGGCACTTGACTCTACTGCGGAAAACCTGAAAAAAGCAGGTTGTCCCGAAAACTATACCCTCATAAAGGATTCGCACCATAAGGTGCTAGACTACGTAAAGGGGCCGATAAAAGCGGGAATGTTCAATCTCGGATATCTTCCCGGCGGTGATAAACGCATAACCACTATGAGAGAGACTACCATGCCCGCAATTGAAGCGGCAATAAGCCTTCTCGGTGAGGATTCTGTGCTAAATGTTGCAGTTTATCCCGGGCATGAGGAAGGCGACGCCGAGGGAAAGATGATATGCGAATACCTTGAAACGCTTGACAGACGAAAGATATGCGCCACCAAGATAAAGATCCTCAATTCCCCTACGTCACCTTACTTTATAGTAATTGAAACAAAATAAGAAGGAGCGCACGTTAAAAAAGTGCTTTTGAAATGAATAATTTTGAAGAAAACAACGAGTTTGTAAAGCGCCCGTCATCAGCAGCACAAAACGGTGCGCCGGGCAGAAATATACCGGGACAGGTGCGCAGACCCGCACAGCCTTCATCGGGGGTGCAGACACAGAGACGTCCAGCCACTCCCACCTCCCGTCAGCAACCACAGAGCAGACCCACTCAAAGCACGGCAGGAGCAAGAAGACCTACGCAGGGATATACACGAATAGAACCGGATAGAAAGCCTCCGTCACGCCCTGAGCCAAAGGCAAAAAAAGAGTTTGATAAGGGCGAAATGCTCCACAATATTCTGATATTCCTTGGTATGCTTGCGGCAATGCTGTTTTTAAGCTTTGCTCTGATACTTTCCTCTCTACACGTTGCGCCGGAAAAGGTAAAAACGAGCTATTCCTACGTATACGGTGAAAGCGATAAGAAGGTCACTTCGGTAACAGTAAACAAGGTGCTTTACGTTAATATGACAGACCTCTCCGAGATGTATGAATTCACTGTTAGCGGCACAAAGGCCGCTCTGCGATACACCGCAGACAAGGGTGAGTTCGTTGAATTTACGATAGGCAGCGTTTCTGCAAAAATAAACGGTGATATCGTCAATATGGAGGGTGCGGCACTCGTCAGAGAAAAGGAAAACGTGTGGATCCCTCTCTCATTTGCCGAAAACTACTTTGGCGGAATAATTATCGAGCGAGATGAAAAAGAAAACACCATAAAAATTGTGAGAGAAGAAAAAACGGGAAGTACAGAGGACGCTCCGCTATACTCCGACATAACATTTCGCATAAAAGGCTCTCAAACGCTTGAGGGTATTGGCGAGGATACAGATATAGGAGACGTCAAGACTCCCGAATTTATAAATGACCTTTCGGAATACGAGCAGTATATGAATCCCTCAAATCGAGACGATTATCTTATTCTTGTGAACAAAACGAACACGATTTCGGCCGATGACATTCCCGAAAATCTCGTTTCTATCGTCAACGTAAGAAAAGACGGTAGAAAGGAACAAATGGTCGAATGCGCCGAAAAGGCTCTCGAGGCTCTTTATATTGAGATGAAGAGTGCAGGATATACCGATGTCTCTGTAATGAGCGGTTACCGCTCATATAACAAGCAAGTATCACTCTTTAGCACTTATCTGCAAAGAGAAATGGCAAACAACCCGTCTCTCACAGAGGAACAGGCGAAGCAGATAGTGCTTACCTACTCCGCCTTCCCAGGCACGAGCGAGCATCAGACGGGACTTTGCTGTGATATGCACAATCTCCCCTCTGCCGACGTTTCGTTTGCAAGGAAAGAAGCCTACACGTGGCTTAAGGACAATTGCTACAAATTCGGATTTATCATTCGTTACCCCGAGGATAAAACAGAGATAACAGGATATAGCTTTGAGCCTTGGCACTACCGCTTTGTCGGTCGTTACCACGCAACGAGAATGTATGAGCTTGGGCTTTGCCTTGAGGAATACGTAGAGCTTCTTTCAAGAGCTAACGGAAATTAAATAAAAAGGTCGGCTCACGCTTGTGAGCCGACCTTTTTTTTATTCTTCTGCCGTTGCCTTATAAGCGTCTATTATCTTCTGTGCATTAGCTGCGGGAACCTCTTCATAGCGGAGAGGACGGAAGGTATATTTTCCACGTCCCTGAGTCATTGCACGAAGCGAAATGGTGTAATCCATCATCTCAGCTCTCGGCACCTCTGCATCTATAACGGTATAAGCCTTCTTTTCAGCCGCTTCCATGCCCATTACTCTGCCTCGTCTCTTGTTAAGGTCACCCATTATATCACCCACAACGGAGTCGGGGATAGTCACCTTGAGAGAACCGACAGGCTCAAGAAGAACGGGTCTTGCCTGACGCAGACACTCCTTGAATGCTATGCTTGCTGCAAGCTTAAATGACATTTCGGAGGAGTCAACGTCGTGGTAAGAGCCATCAAAGAGGTCTGCCTTGAGATTGACCACGGGATATCCCGCAACGCCCTTCAGCATAGCCTCCTGGAGTCCCTTCTCTACTGCTGGATGGAAGTTCTTCGGAACAGAACCGCCAACGGTAGACTCGGTAAATACAAGTCCCTCTTCCTCTCCGGGAGAGAAGCGGATCTTAACGTGTCCGTACTGACCGTGACCACCTGTCTGCTTCTTATATTTACCCTCTACCTCAACGCTTCGTGTTATTGTCTCACGGTAAGGAATTATAGGTGTGTCGAGTTTGACAGATGTGCCGAAGCGAGATTTAAGCTTTGAAACGATAACGTCAAGATGTATATCGCCCATACCGTAGATAAGCATCTGCTTTGTCTCGGCATTGTTCTCAAATTTAACGGTGAAGTCCTCCTCAAGGAGCTTTGTGATACCCTGGGATATCTTATCCTCATCACCCTTAGCCTGAGGAGAGAGAGCCATACACATATTAGGCTCGGGATAGTTCACGGGAGCATACTTAACGTCAGCCATATTCGTAAGAGTGTCGCCTGTGTTTGTAGCAGAGAGCTTTGCAAGCATACCTATATCACCGCAGGCCAGCTCATTTACTTCTGTCTGCTTCTTGCCACGCACGGTATAGATCTTTGCTATCTTCTCGTTTGCACCGGATGTAGCATTTTTAAGTGTTGTTTCCTTTTTAAGAGTACCGTTCATAACCTTAAAGAAAGACATCTTTCCTACGAACGGGTCAACGACAGTCTTGAATACGAAGAGTGCGGTATCGCCCTCCGGATTGATCTCTATAGGCTTTATTTCATCTCCTACAACGATTTTTTCCGTCTTCTTTGCAGTATGGCGGGGGAACGAATGGTCTATGGCATCAAGCAGAGCTCTGATACCCCACATCTTTACGGAAGAACCGCAGTAAACGGGGACGATAGCACCGGTTATAATACCGGTATGAAGCGCTTCAACCGCCTCGTCATGTGTTATCTCATCACCGTTAAAATATTTATCAAGAAGCTCGTCGCTCGTCTGAGCAATAGCCTCGTTAAATGCATCTTTATACTGTGCGGCAAGAGTTGCAAAGTCAACCGACATAGGCACCTCGGTACGAGCGCCGGTAGAGTCATACTCATACGCTCTCATATCCATAAGGTCGACCATTACGACGTTATTGCCAGAACGCACGGGAATGAATACGGGGCAAAGTGCATTACCGAACTTTGCATGAAGTCCCTTGAATACACGGTCAAAGTCCGCCTCGGGGTCATCACACTTGTTTATGAAAAACGCCTTCGGAAT
>SVUB01000035.1 GCA_015063495.1 Oscillospiraceae bacterium | reverse complement strand
GAAGATGAAAATTTAGAAAATAAAAAAGGAGATGCTCCAGAGAAGCATCTCCTAAAAAAATCATTTACTGAATATCCTGCGGGGGATTCTGAGGCTGCTGAGGAGCATATCCCTGCTGGGGATTATAACCCTGCTGAGGGTTGTAGCCCTGCTGTGCGTAGGGATTCTGCTGTGCGTAAGGATTCTGGGGAGCGTAGCCGTAACCGGGGTTGTAGCCGGGGTTAGGGCGGTAGCCGCCGTTTCTGCGGACAGTCTCTATCTCAACATAGAAAGCAGCCTGAACTATGCCAAGGAAAAGAGGCATGAATACCGCAACCGCGATCATGAGAAGCACAACGATGAATGCGAAGAATCCGCCGATGAAGGGGATCGCGCTGAAAAGTCCGAGAACGAAAGCAGCCGCATATACCATAACGTATGCAAGAAAATCGGCAAGGAACATCTTGCCCTTGAAGCCCTGTGTTCTCTGCTCGGAAACCTTGATAGCCTCAGTAAGAGGAATGTTCTGCTCATGAACGAGTATGTAAGGAGTCAAACGATAAGCGTAACCCTTAACGATAGCAAAGAAGATACCAACTATCGGAATAAGAGACCAAAGGAATATCCAGAGCATCATCCAAGCCATACCGCATACAACACGCTTGATAGTTGCCCAGTCCTTGAAGCAGTCAAAGAGCTGAACTACCTTAACGTCTTCACCCTTGAAGCCATGGAGATATACCATAGTCATAGAGGTTGTGATAAGAAGGTTGATTGCAAGAGCGATTCCGATAGTTGCACCGAACAGGAATGAAATTACTGCCGTAAGAACACCGGAGAGAAGGGAGATTCCCCAAAGCTTAAAAGGCTTTTTTGCCAGCACGCCGAGGGCTTTTTTGTAGATGTACATTACCATAATCGTTTCCTCCAAAAATATTAAAACGTCTTTTCGGAACATTTATGTTCCGTTATATTAAATCTTATCACAACATTCATCATTTGTCAACATTTTTATATCTTTAATGACATAAAAACACAAAAAATCAGGCACAGTATAAAATAAACACTGCACCTGTTTTATTCGGTTATGAAACTGTTTGACATAAATAATTAGTAAATGCTCTCATATTTCCCACCAGGGATAAACTCTCTTATAAGAGAAGTCTCGGGAACGTTATTTATATCTACCACGTCGAATTTCGACAAAGCGTTTTTTATTATTTCAATAAACCCACCGTCAAGCTCGGCACCGGCTTCCCTTATAGCTTTCTCTGCAAAGGGACGCATAACGCCCAGCTCGTATTTATGGAAGGTATCAATGCAAATATCCGCCGTCCCCTTAAAAGGATAGAGGTATTTATCCTCTCCCTCAAGCACACTTCCCCACCTTGCAAGAGTTTTGAGTGCATCCGTCCCCCTGTAAAGCGAATCACGTGTCATTCTGCGGATAAAACGTATCTTTCTACCCGAAAGGATACGCTTCCCATCCTCGTTTATATTAGTCGAAACGCTGATAAATATCTTTATTATCTGCTCTCTGTCAAGACCGTCCGTTATCTTTGGATTAAGGGCGTGAATCCCTTCCATTATGACGAATCCGCTTGACGGTAGCGAGAGGGTTATTGCGCCGTCTACGGGTGCCCCCTTGCCGAAAACATATCTCGGCATCTTAGCCTCTCCTCTCGTGAGGAGTGACTCTATTACGCTGTGTATCTTGTCAATATGAAGTGCATCGACAGACTCAAAATCAAGCTCTCCCCTCTCGTCTCTCGGATACAGAGGGTCGTTTTTATCTCTGTAAAAATTGTCCATCGAAACAACGGCAGTACTGTGACCTCGCATTTCCAGAAGGTCCTTTAATATATTGGCGGTAGTGGTCTTTCCCGAGCTACTCGGGCCTGCAAGAAGCACTATTCTCGCACCGTTACGCTCAAGAAAATCGACAGTTTCGGAAAGACGGTCGGCATATTCCCTCTCTGCCATATCAATAAAAGAACAAAGGTCGTTTCGCACGCGCAAATTTATCTCTTTAAGTTCGATCTCAGCCAAAAAATATTCTCCTTTGCACTATAATATGTATTGCATTTAAAGAATTTAAAGTATCTTGCCTAAAAGCTCGTTTTTGCCCGTCATATATTCTATTTTCTCAAAAGAAAGAGTGTCCTCGGATATTTTTCTTACAGCAAGATCCTCGGAATTTCTCATTATCGGCATATATCTTTCACCTGCAACAATAAAATGCTCGATTAGATTTATACCGAGATTGCTAAGCCCCGTTATAAGATTATACGTCGTCGCCTTATCGTCTCCCGAGGGAATAGCTATCCCACCCGGATGGTTATGCGCCACTATCACGTTTGAAGCGTTTTTCGAGAAGGCATATCGATATATCTTATTGAGGTCAAATCTTGCGGAATTCACACTTCCCTCATATATCATTTTTGAGTCTATGAATTTGAGTGAATTATCGAGAAGAAGTGCGTATACCGTTTCAACGTCCGTCCCGATATATTTTGCCGCAAAGAACTCGCCGACCTTTTCTATCGAGTCGAATTTTTCCTTTTCAACACCCTCCGCAAAGTATCTTCTCATAAGCTCTGTTGTAAGGCGAATATGTAGCACGCTCTGCTCACCTATCATTGGCACAGAGGAAAGCTCCTCGGGCGATGCGTCAAGCACACCCTTGAGTGACCCGAAATGAGAGAGGAGCTTATGCGCTATCTCATTCGTGTCCTTTTGACGAAATACCCCGTAAAGAAACATCTCAAGGATCTCGTGATCGGCAAAGGATTCCGCGGGAGAGCTGAAAAATTTCTTTCTCATTCTCGCCCTGTGTCCGCTGTGGCAGTTAGTCTTTTTGTTTTCCGTTGTTTTTTTCTCAGTTTTCACCGCTAAATGCAACTCCGATGATATTGGTCAGATTTTCTTCACTTGTTTCTATTCTTATTTTGTTTACTCCGCTAAGGTCGTCTGCTATGACGGTAAACTGCTGCGGAAGCTGAACAGTATCGCTTATTTTATTTGACGTTGTAAGCATTTTTTTACCGTTGACGTATACTTTTACAGTTCCGCCCGATGCAACGTTTTTCGTAATAAGCGTAGCAACCTTTCCCGAGGAATAAAATTCGAGAACGCTGTCTCCTACCCTCTTCATTTCGGCACGCTCGACCGCCTTATAATCGTCAAAATCACGTGACGTGGAAAGATATGGCTTATTCTCCTCGGGTATCTTTCTGCCGTTTGCAATATTTTCCTGTATGAGACCTGAAACGCAGTCGTAATAAGCTGAATTTCCTATTTCATTCGGCAGGTATCCGTCAAGTGCGGAATCAAAGCTTATGTTGTTCTTGCGGAAGTATTCATTCATATCCACACACACGCCACCATAGTTTGCACACACGGCTCTTACCGTTTCGGCATTAGGCCCGTAACCATTCACGTCGGCTTCTATAATGCAGTATATTTCACACTTTTTATTTTGGTTCTTGATACTACGAAGAAGTGCATCGTAATAAAGTTCAAATGTCTCCGGATCCTCATCTGCACCGTAGCAGACAATTACAAAATCATAGTAATCAAGCCCAAGCGAGTAGAAATTCAGCATATTATAGCCATAGAACGGATCCGAATCCGCAAGGCCAAAGTTTGCGCCTTTAAGGTCTGCGCAGTACCCATCCTCCTCTATCTCTCTTGCAAGTCTGTTTATCCAGCTGAGATTAGGGTCTCCTATATTACCGCCCTTTATTACCTCATTACCGAGAAAAAGAGCATTTACCTGAAGACGCTCTGTAAGTTTCTCATAAAAGTTATAATTCTTAAGCTTTTCGGCAAGAACCCTGTCAACGTTACCGGTATTGTTTGTACCGCTGTTTTGCATCTCCTCGTACATCTGGATATTAAGCAAAAACAGCTCGTTTCTGCGCTCTATTTCCTTTGCGTTATAGTCCGACAAAAGAAAATACAGTCCCACAGCAAGAATCGCCGCAAGCATAAGTGCAAACAGGGGGATAAGTCTCCGTCTTCTTCTACGGCTTATAAAATCACTCATATAAGCTCCTTTACCTTTTTATAATTTTTCCTGCCATGTATCTAAGATATCTTACATAGCGTGATATCATACGTCTTTTTACATACATTTTGTAATCTTTGTCGTCAGCCGACACCCATTCTCCTGCACGATAAAAGCCATCGAGCACCGCAATAACGCTGTCTCTTAAAACTCCTTTTTCGAGAATAACCTGATTATCTCCGCAGGTAACAAGATCTCCGTTTTTCTCTACCTTTATCACTCGGTGAAGCACAAAAGCACCGCTTTTTCTGCGATAAAGTGCCACCTCACCCTTAAGCGGTTTTCTTACCGAAGGTGAAACAAGGCGGACTGAATCTATACCCTCTCTGAGCATTGGAAGCATACTCGTCCCTCTCTGAAAGAAGCTGAACGGGGCTCCTGCTTCAAATGCCGCCTCCATGAGCGGAAGAGCATCCTCAAGCTTCATCAGTTCATTCAAGGATTCCTGCCTCCTCAAGCTTTTTAACAAACGCTGTGACGTCTCTGAGAGCCGTTTCCTTTGATACGTCATATTCTTCGCATACCGCATCTGCGACGGCTTCTGCTTCAAATCCTTCCTCTATCTTTTTCCACATAAGATGTGCCGTTTCGTTAAGCTTTATCATGCCGCATCCGATAGAGGGCACGTTTGTAAGAGGCATAGCGTAAAAGCTGTCTCCTATTTTTCTGACTACGAATCCACTGTTTATTTTCATTTTCTCGTCCTCCGATAAAATTATTTACAAAGTCCGTCTCTTGCGACAATCGCCGCCGACTCATCCATATTAACCCCGAGCCGGTATATTGGAACGTTTTTAATGAGCCTGTCGGTAAACGACATCATCCTACCTATGTATTCAGCATCGTTTTTCATAAGTATCTGTCCCATAATAAACGGGATCGCCTCAGCGCCAATCGGCACTATAAAATTCTCAACCGAGCGCTCGAGAATACATATTCCGCCAAGAACAGAGCTCTTATTAAGGCCCTTCTTTTCTTTACCGCACCACGGTGTACCATAAGCGATAAAAGACGTGTTACCGCCTTGCGTAAGAATTCTGATAAGGGGTTTGTCACCGTTTATCACCTTGACCTTGTCCCCAAACACCTTTTCCCAAAGAGAAATATGGGTTGTTTTACCTGTACCGCTCTTTGCCATAAAGGCATAAGCTTTACCCTCGTATTCGATTACTGCCGCGTGCATCAGCATACAATCCTCTGCAGACAGACATTCCGCAATTTTTCGGTAGATGGCAAGGGACTCAAGGTATGGGGGCGGAAATTTAGCCGCATCTCCCTCGCTCTCAGCCATTATCTCGTCATCACTCACCTCGACAACAAAATTCGGCTCCTGCTCTTCTACCGCATAATCAGCGCACAAGCGGTCAAGATAATCGTATTTGTTATTTATCTCAAAAATCCTGTCAGCAAACCTGTAAAAGCCCATATCCACCTCATCTACCTAGGAGCATACCGAATGCTCCCTCGATTATAGTTTCTCTCTCACAGAAATATTCACGTTTTCCGCAAACAAGCTGATAGTCCTCGTGTCCTTTACCCGCAAAGAGCACTATATCGCCCTTCTCTGCGTTTCTCACCGCATAAAGCACAGCCTCTCTGCGACTTGCTATCTTAACAAACGGACACCCATCCTTGGGAAACGCCGCAGCTATATCATCCATTATCTGCTCAGGCGGCTCATTATCGGGATTATCGGAGGTGATGATGCAGAAATCGCAAAGCTCACCTGCTACCCGTCCAAGCTCTGCACGGCGCATCTGTGTACGTCCGCCCACCGAACCGAAAACGCAAACAAGTCTATGCGGCTCATATGCTCTAAGGGTTTCAAGAACACTGCGAAGGCTTATACCGTTATGAGCATAGTCGATTATAAACGTAGCGTAAGGAAGTGCATCCACAACCTCAAATCTTCCTTTAAGTGAAACAGTTGACAATGCTTTTGCAATATCTTTAAGGGAAACTCCTGCACTTATAGCAACAGCAGTAGCGGCAAGTGCGTTTGATACGTTAAAATCCCCCGGGATCGGGAGGTCGACCTTCTCGGTTAATTCGCTGCCCGCCTTCACCGTAAATCTTACGCCGAGGCTACCGCCATCACGGTAGTATTTTATGTCATCGGCAGAGAAATGTCCGTTTCCTACAAGAGAATAACTGAATTTCGCCGATGGACAGTCCTTCATCATATATTCCGAAGCATCCTCATCCGCATTATACACGGCTATCTTCGGTGAATACTCCGAGAAGAGCCTCGCCTTTGAATCACGGTAATGCTCGAAGCTCGGGTGCTCGTTTTTACCTATGTGGTCGGGAGAGAGATTTGTGAAGACGCAGGTCTCAAACTCCATACCCTTTATTCTGTCAAGATAGACGGCCTGCGAGGAGACCTCAAGCACAAGATACTTTACGTCCGCATCTATCATTTTACGCATATACTGTGCAAGGTCGTAGCTTTCGGGCGTGGTGTTAACGGTTTCAAAAAATCTGCCGTCAAACATAACGCCGTTAGTGCCTATATACCCTGCTTTTATGCCGTTTGTATTCAGAATATGGTAGATAAGGTGTGCCGTCGTCGTCTTGCCCTTGGTACCCGTTATTCCTATTACCTTTATCTCCTTTGAGGGATCGCCGAAAAACTTTTGCGACATTTCGGCAAGGGCCTCTCTTGTGTTTTCAGCAAATATAACGGACGCATCATGGGGCAGAGATATTTCATCCTCTGCAACGAAAATACGGCAACCTCGTTCATATGCGGAAGCGGCATAATCGTGGCCGTCCGATACCGCACCTTTTATGCAAACGAATACCGAATTCGGCACAGCTTTGCGGGAGTCACAGCAAAGAGACGAAATTTCCATATCTCCAAGCTCCGTCGAAAAGCCTTTTACAATATTAACTTTTTGCATAAGGTCTGAAAGCTTCACCGAATTCACCTCCGTTTCAGTCTATATATTTCATCATCTCATGGGAAAAGCCTATCGGCGTTTTACCGCACGTTCTTATAGTTTTAAGCGCAAGCACTGCAAGAGAATCGACAAATTCATCCCCGAGACTATGCTTTTTTGCAATGAGCGAAAGCTCTGTGCATCCAAGAACAAGCTTATCGCACCCCTTCTGGCGCATGTGATCGCAGATCTTGCCGAATTTCTCCATATCTGCGTCTTTGCCCTGCTTTATATCCTCGTAAATTATCTCTGAAAGCAGATCCTGATATTCCTTTGAGGGTGCTTCATAGGGAAGTCCCATTTCGGCGCACACCTTTTCGTAAGCACCGGATTCTACCGTGCCCTCGGTAGCAAGGACTCCTATTTTCTTTGCTCCCGTGCGTTTGATATATGCGACAGTTTCACGAATTATGTTTATTATCGGAACAGTCGCCCCTTCTGCAAGAGCGTCGTAAAAATAGTGAGCTGTATTGCAGGGCATAGATATCACGTCAGCACCGTATCTTATGAGCTTCTCCGCCTCTTCACGCATAGCAGAGAGTGGAGATTCCTCGCTCTTGCCAAGAACAAATGCCGTTCTGTCAGGCGTGGTGGCCCTACTGCTTATAACTATATCAATGTGATCCTGGTCGCAAACGGCAAGGGTATGCTCCGTTAGCATTTCATAAAAATATACGGTTGCCATCGGCCCAAGACCGCCGAGTATTCCGAGCGTTTTGATTTCTTTTTGCAAAGCTTATCCCTGCCTTATTTGCAGTATTTTTTGTATTTTCCGTACTGACGGCGCATATGCTCCGCCACCCAGATAAGTCTCTTCGGACTTCTCATAAGGTCGTAAGCATACCAAAGAGAGGTCTTTGACTTGCCTTCTCTCTTCAGCTTCTTTGCCTTTTCAAGAGAGGGGGCATCGTGAACGTATTTTTTTACGACACCAAAGGGTATCGTGTGCCAAAGATGGCTTTCCTTACACTCGGTATAATCGAGCGTTTCACCAAGAAAATTGTCTCTCACGAGCAGCTCCGCAATATTTATACCTGCGGCCGTAATATAGAAATTACTTCTTCCCTGCCTGAGATTTATCTCAAATGCTCTCATAGAGCCGTCTCTTGGGTCGTATTTTATATCAAAATTAGAAAATCCTCTGTAACCGACGTCATCAAGCATCGCTCTGAATGGTGCAGTTATATCGGGGCGGTGTTCGGTTATGATCGCCGCATGGTTTCCGAGTCCCTTCGGTGTATGCTCCTCAAGAAGAACGTGACCAAGGCACATCATCTTGACCTTCTTATCCTTGTCGGAATATGCGGTAAGAACGTTCATATTTGAGTCGTCGCCCGGAATCATATCCTGAAGTATCATCTTATCGGGATATCCTGCACCGTAGATCTCATCGACTATCTTCTCGGCTTCGGCAGGATTTTCTGCAGTATATACTTTCTTCATTCCGTCGAAAGGATGTTTCCAGTAGGCGATACTGCTCGAGGGCTTAACTATTATCGGGTAAGAGAATCCAAGAGAATCCTCGCTAAAGTCACCCTCGGAATATTCGCTTGTGAGCACCTTTGTTTTCGGATAGGGTATGCCATATTTCTCGCACATCTCATAAAAGACCGCCTTGCTGACGAGCTTATCCATAAGCTCCGCATCGATATAAGGACAGATATACTTATCCTCAAGCCTGTCTTTATTGCGTATTATCATTGCGGCATAATCATCCGTGCACCCAAGAAGGATTAGAGCCGCACCACCGTTCTTTTCAGCAAAATTACGCATTTCTGCGACCATTATATCGTCTGTATCGAGCTTCGGGACAACGTGGAAGTCTACAATGCGTGAATCCTTTGTAGGTCCTATCGGGTATCTGCCGAAAACGTGAGTTTTTACACCGTATTTCTCATGAAAGGCTCTTGCCACGTTATAGCTGTTAAGGTCTCCGCCGAGAAGCACGGGAACGAGTTTTATGTCAAGCATATTAAAAAATCCTCTTTACATATCAACGAAAAATTTCTTATACCACACAAGAAAGGTAAACACTGTCCAGATCTTACGCTGATTCTGTGCCTTCCCTGCTCTATGGTCATCAAGGAGCCTTACGATTGCATCGGTATCAAAAAACTCGGATGCAAAATCGGAGGTAAAATACTCCTTGACTATGTTGTAATATTTATCTTCCTTCAGCCAATAGCGTATCGGCACGGGGAATCCCTTTTTGGTTCGGTTTGCCCACTCATCGGGAAGCGTCTTATGCGATGCCTCACGTAAAACGAATTTTGTGTTCTTCTCATTTATCTTGAAACGGCTCGGTATCTCCTCCGCCTGCTTCATTACGACCTTATCAAGGAACGGCACACGAAGCTCAAGTGAGCTTGCCATACTCATCTTATCGGCTTTGAGAAGAATGTCACCGGGAAGCCAGAGATTAAGGTCAAGATACTGCTTTTTTATAAGCTCGCTCTTTCCCTTTACTTTAGCGTATATAGGTGCGGTTATCTCCTTTACAGACGGAGCGTCCTTATATTCGTCACGAAGAACTGAAAGTGCCTCTTTTTCGGGGAAAACGAGAGCCTGTCCGATAAAATAATCCTCGGGCCTTGAGCTGCCCTTGATTATAAAATCGTGTCCCTTAAAATAAGGCAGTCTTTTTGCTATGCCTGCCGCCATAACACGGATAAACTTTGGTATCCTCTTGTACTTACGCATCATCGGCGTTTCATCGTACCATTCATAGCCTGCGTATATCTCATCAGCACCCTCGCCCGAAAGAACGACCGTTACGTGCTCCTTTGCGAGCTTTGCAAGGAAATAAAGCGGCACGGAGGATGGATTCGACTGAGGCTCGTCCATATGATACTGTATCTCTGCGAAATTATCGAAGCATTCATCAGCGTTTATAAGCTTCTTGAAATTCTTTATTCCGAGAATTTTGGAAAGTTCTCCCGCCTCGTCCGTCTCGTTGAATTTCTCATAGTCAAATCCGACAGAAAAAGTCTCATCGGGCATCAGCGCCGCCGTTATATAGCTTGAATCAACACCGCCCGAAAGGAAAGAACCGACTCGCACGTCGCTTATTCTATGCGCAGCAACAGATTCACGGACGGTCCTGTCAAGCTCGTCACGGTAATGCTCAAAGCTCTCGCTTCCCTCTCTGAAATCTATATCCCAGTAGCGGCTTATCTTCATTCCATCATTCTCATTCCAAGTGAAGAAATGGGCCGGAGGAAGTTTTTTAACACCTTCAAAAAAAGTCTCTTCCATAGAGGAATACTGGAAAGTAAGATAAGGGCGAAGTGCCTTCTTATTTACTGCCTTTACAAATTTCGGATGCTCGAGAAAGCTCTTTATTTCCGAGCCGAAAACAAGAGAACCGTCCGAGAGATTTCCATAGTAAAACGGCTTTATACCGAAATGGTCTCTTGCTCCAAATAGCGACTTCTTATTCTTATCCCAAATAACGAACGAGAACATTCCACGGAGCTTCTCGACTATTTTTTCGCCATATTCCTCGTATCCATGAACAAGGACCTCGGTATCCGCATGGCACTTAAAAATATGTCCTTTTGCGATAAGCTCTGCACGCAAATCTTCGAAATTGTATATTTCACCGTTAAAAACGATAACTATACTTCCGTCCTCGTTTTCCATAGGCTGAGCGCCGTCCTCTGAAAGGTCGATGATGCTAAGGCGCCTGAACCCAAGTGCCATATCGCCATCGGTATAATCGCCTCCCATATCGGGACCACGGTGAATTATGCGCCCCATCATGGCGTTTATTATTTCTTTTTTATTTTCAAGCTTTCCGGAAAAGCCTACGAAACCGCACATATATATAACCCGCTTTCAAAGATTCACTAAAATACAGATATACATTATATATTATAACATAAAAAAATCGCTTTGTACAGTAGAAAATCAAAATTTATGCTCTTTTTCAATAAAAATCCTTGCAAAAAACCAACGTTTGGCATATAATGTAAAGGCTTAAAGTCAAAAACGGGGGTGGTGACAATAAAAAGAGCGACGATATACAAGATTTTTACCCGTATGCCGGATATTGAGACCGAGCGTCTGCTGCTACGCAGAATGCGAGCCGATGACGCTGAGGATATGTACGAATATGCCTCAGACTCCGAGGTCACTCGCTATCTTACTTGGTTTCCACACCCCGACAGCAGATACACAAGAGACTACCTTGAATATCTCGGAACAAGATACCGTGTGGGCGACTTTTTCGACTGGGCAATAACCCTCAAGGAAAGCGGAAAAATGATAGGCACCTGCGGTTTTACATCGTTTGACTATACCAACGATTCCGCAGAAATGGGTTACGTTCTGAACCCCAAATACAGAGGTCAGGGTATCGTTCCCGAAGCATTACGTGCAGTCCTTGATTTTGGTTTCGGTAACCTTGCGCTTCACCGCGCGGAGGCAAAGTTTATCGAAGGGAACGAAGCCAGCCGCAGGGTTATGGAAAAAGTAGGAATGAAGTTTGAAGGAATAAAGCGAGGCGGTATGCTGATTAAAGGTGAATACCGTGATATCGGCATCTGTGCCGTTCTCCGTGATGAATTTTACAAATAAAAAAAGCGGCTCACAGCGTGAGCCGCTTTTATGTTTTGAGATCTTATTCAGCGTCGGGCTTCTTCTTTGAGAGAAGAACGTTAACGATGATACCGAGAATAAGAGCACAAGCAATAGCTGTAATAGTAACCTTACCGATAGACATTGCCATACCGCCGATACCGGAAATGAGGATAGCGGAGGTTGTAAAGAGATTTGCGTTATCCTCAAGGTCAACCTTCTGTATCATCTTAAGACCGGAAACTGCGATAAAGCCATAGAGGGTTATGCAAACGCCACCCATAACGCATCCGGGTATAGAATCAAGGAATGCAACAAAAGGAGAAATGAAGGAAATGATAACCGTCATAATAGCAGCCGCTGTGATAGTTACAACAGATGCATTTCTTGTGATAGCAACACATCCTACAGACTCACCGTAAGTGGTGTTGGGGCATCCGCCGAAGATAGCACCCACTACAGAACCAACGCCGTCACCGAGAAGTGTGCGGTGAAGTCCGGGATCCTCGAGAAGATCGCTATCAATGATGGTAGAAAGATTCTTGTGGTCGGCTATATGCTCTGCAAACACAACGAATGCAACGGGAGTATAAGCTACTGCAACAGTTGCAAGATAGGAAAGGTTGAAATCACCGACACCCTTGATAGCCTCAAGGAACGTGAACTCGGGAAGAGCGATAAACGTGCTCAGAGTTACACCCTCTGCAACAAGTGCCTTGAAGGGAGCAAAATCGATGATCTGGAGAGCGGTATTATCAGTAGCAATACCTATGAAAGTGAATATAAGACCTGCTGCATAACCTGCAAGAATACCAATAATAAAGGGGACAAGCTTTGCCATCTTCTTGCCGTATGTGGAAACAAAAACGACAACGAGGAAGGTTACCATTGCGTAAATGAAAGAAACCCATATGTTTGTTGTCATAACGAAGCCGTTTCCGTCATGAGGACCATAAGAGAAAACGTCGTTAACAGCAGCACCGGAAAGTGAAAGACCGATGAGGGCAACCGTAGGACCGATAACAACGGGAGGCATAAGCTTATTGATCCAGTTTACACCTGCGATCTTAACAACGATAGCAAGAACAACGTAAACAAGTCCTGCAAAGCCTGCACCGATGATAAGTCCGAGATAACCGAGAGCTGCGTTACTTACGGCACCCGCAAAGGCTGCGAGCATTGAGCCGATAAAAGCGAACGAAGATCCGAGGAAAACAGGGCTTCTGAATTTTGTGAAGAGCTGGTAAACGAGTGTACCGACGCCGGCACCGAAAAGTGCTGCCGATGCAGTCATTCCGTTTCCTACGATCGCAGGAACAGCAATTGTTGCCGCCATGATCGCAAGAACCTGCTGGAATGCGAAAATGAGGAGCTGACCGAATTTGGGTTTGTCTTTGACATTGTAGATGAGTTTCATTTGAAATGTCCTCCGTTTTGTTTTTTATCCCGATGACAAGTGCAGAAAAAATGCCGAAGCAATGATTTCTCACTGTTTCGGCTTATGCTTACGCTCCTTTTTGTCCACCTCAAAGCATACGCATCGGCCGTAGCAGTGACATCGGATCTACGTTTATCATTTTAGCACATATTTCGACAAAAGTAAAGTCTTTTTTCGATGGGATTATCGCCAATTTTACAACGGTTTTTTTGTGCACTTTGTCTCTGCAATCTACGTTCCGAGGGACGGAGAGAAAAATGTTGACAAGCGGGGCGATTTGAATTATAATATATGATGTATATTTAGAAGGAAAGCGGGATGCGTAATGAAAAGAGACCTTTTAATGACGATTAAAAATCAGATGCCGACCTTCTCCAAAGGTCAGAAGCTGATTGCAAATTATATACTCGGGCACTACGAAAAAGCCGCCTATATGACAGCTGCAAAGCTTGGCAGTCTTGTAGGCGTTTCGGAATCGACAGTCGTGCGCTTTGCATGCGAGCTCGGATTTGACGGATACCCCGATTTTCAGCGTGCGCTTCAGGAGCTTATACGCAATATGCTGACCTCTGTGCAGAGAATAGAGGTAACAAATGACCTTATCGGCAACGGAGATATGCTTGAAAAGGTACTTTTATCGGACGCTGAAAAGATAAAAAGAACCCTTGAAAACATTGACCGTGCGTCATTTGCACAGGCTGTTAAAAAAATAGCGACCGCAAAAAATATTTACATAATAGGAGTGCGCTCGTCATCCTCTCTTGCGGGATTTCTGAATTTTAATCTCCGCATGGTATTCGATAACGTCCATTTCGTTCAAACCACCTCGGGAAGCGAGATGTTTGAGCAAATAATGCATATCGGCAAGGACGACACGATGATAGCCATAAGCTTTCCCCGTTATTCCTCACGTATCATTAACGCTGTCGAATACGCAAAGGAAGCGGGCGCCGACGTAATAGCGCTCACCGACAGTAAGCGCTCACCTATTGCCGCATACGCAGATCAGCTTCTCACAGCGGAAAGCGATATGGTATCATACGTTGACTCACTCGTCGCACCCCTGAGCATTATAAACGCAATAATAGTAGCTGTATCAAGAGAAAAGCAGGAGCTTTTCAGCGAGCAGCTAAAAAAACTTGAAACCATTTGGGATGAATACGATGTATATAAAAAAGACAGATTCTGATGTACCGAAAATAGCAGTTATCGGCGGCGGTGCGGCAGGAATGATGTCAGCAGCAAAAGCCGCAGAGCTTGGCGCCTCTGTCACGCTCTTCGAAAAGGGCGACAGGCTGGGAAAAAAGCTCCGCATAACGGGAAAAGGACGCTGCAACGTAACAAACGACTGCGAGCCCGGGGAATTTTTCGCAAACGTGCCGAGAAATCCACGTTTTCTCTATGCGGCGTTAAATAAATTCTCATCCGATGACACAAAGGCTTTCTTTGAGGGTCTCGGAGTTCCGCTTAAAACAGAACGAGGCAAAAGGGTGTTTCCTGTCTCGGATAAGGCCGCAGATATCGTTTCTGCGATGCAGAAAAAATGCCGTGACAGCGGTTGTAAAATAATAAACGAACGTGTAAAGAAAATAATTACCGAGGACGGAAAAGTCAAAGGCATCGTCACAAGTAGCGGCGAATATGAGTTTGATGCCGTTATACTTTGCACAGGCGGTGTGTCTTATCCCCTCACGGGCTCTGATGGAGACGGGTTCCGCATGGCAAGAGAGCTTGGACATTCTGTAACTCCACTTATTCCGTCTCTTGTGCCGATAGTTGAGGACGGTCACCTATGCGCTTCCATGCAGGGACTTTCTCTTAAAAACGTCAAGCTCTCCGTTATAGACAACAGAAACGGCAAGACCGCATTTACCGATTTTGGTGAAATGATGTTCACCCATTTCGGCCTGACAGGGCCTCTCATACTCAGTGCC
>SVUB01000034.1 GCA_015063495.1 Oscillospiraceae bacterium | reverse complement strand
TGCCTTTTTCATTTTTGCAGGCAATATGTCAAGAATAGATGCAGTGAGAGAATTTTTCTCTTTTCTTCTTGAGAAGAATACGCTTGTTTTTTCTGCATTATCATGTCAGTTTATAAGCAACGTGCCATCGGCAATACTTCTTTCGCAGTTTACGGAAAATTACCGAGACCTGCTCGTCGGAGTAAATATAGGCGGAACGGGAACTCTCATAGCCTCGCTTGCGAGCCTGATCACGTTCAGAGAATATGCAAACAGCGGTGGAAATACGAAAAAATATATAGGACTTTTCTCGGCTATGAACTTCGGATTCCTTGCCGTTATGCTTCTCTTCTGCTCGTTTTTTAAGTGAACTGCCTGTTGAGAAAAATGTCATTATATGGCAAAAAGGCATGTAAAAATAGAAAAAAACAACGTAATCGTTGCTAAAATAAAGAATATTTTGGAAAATATATTGATTTTTTGTCGATGCAGTATTACAATATGTATATTATTTATTAGTGATACTGCTTGTTTGGAGGTCTAAAACATGAAATTCAGAAAGATAGGCGTGCTTACTTCGGGCGGTGACGCTCCCGGTATGAACGCAAGTATAAGAGCGGTAGTCAGAACGGCGCTCGATAACGGAATAGAGGTCCTTGGCGTTGTAGGCGGTTACAGAGGCCTTATCGACGATAACGTAAGAAAGCTCACCTCAAGAGACGTTTCCGGCGTTATTGCACTCGGAGGAACCTTCCTTCTTACAGACCGCTGCGATGAGTTCAAGACTCCCGAGGGCATGGCAAAGGCGCTTGAGACATGCAGGAAGCACGAGATAGACGCTATCGTTGCCATCGGCGGAGACGGAACCTTCAGAGGCGCAACAGATCTTACAAATCACGGAATACCCACCATCGGTGTTACCGGAACGATAGATAACGATATAACTGCTACCGATTATACGGTAGGCTTTGATACCGCTATGAATACCGTAACAGGTATTATTGACTGTCTGCGTGATACGGGCGAATCCCACGCAAGATGCATGGTAACCGAGGTTATGGGACGTCACTGCGGAGAGATAGCTCTTTATACCGCTATTGCTTCGGGTGCCGTTGCCGTTGCTATTCCCGAGATAGAATTTGACGTTGACGCCTGCGTAAAGAGAATTGCCGAGCTTCGTGCTGCGGGCAAGAGAAACTTCCAGGTTATCGTCAGCGAGGGTGTTGGCGGATATCATTCTCACTTTGGTGAGGAGCTTGCAAAGATTATTGAGGAGAGAACGGGTGTTGAGTCCCGCTTCAATTGCCTTGGCCATATCGTAAGAGGCGGACAGCCTACGCTTCGCGATCGCCTTGCGGCAAGCTGTATGGGATCTATGGCAGTAGAGCTTCTTCTCCAGGACAAGAGCAATCTTGTTGTCTGTGAGCTTAATTCCGAGCTTGTACCTGTCGATATCAATTATTCCTTTGCAATTGACAGAATGTATAAGAATAAGCTCAAGGACGGCGACCTCGATGCTTACACCGAGGAGCAGATCGCCGAAATGCGTGATTTCTGTGCTCGTAAGTCCGCTCATATAAAAGAGCTTTATTCACTTGTGGAAGAGCTTGCAAAATAATTTCTTAACAACAAAAACTGCGTTCGAGAAATGCTCTCGTACGCAGTTTTTTATGCTGATTGGGAAGTGAATCAGACACTTTGTTTTTCTTTTGCACTTTATGACACAAAATATTGCAACGGAGTGCGTTGCCTCCGAGATGAATGTTGACAAATATTCAAATTCGTGGTAAAATCTTACTATGAGTAGTTGGCACGTTTTGTGCAAAACGGACGTGCCGACACGAATGCATTTTTGAAATTCATTTTTCGAAGGAGAGAAAAACATGAAAAATTTTAAGAAAGCTCTTATTGTTATGCTGACAGTTGCGACTCTTGCGGTTGTTTTTGCTGTCGTAGCAAGTGCTGAAGTTACCGGTTCCTATCCAGGAGGTAGCGTTCAGTGGGTCCTTGATGATGAAGGATTACTTACCATAACCCCTCTTGATAATATATCGGATGGAGTTATAAGATTAAACCACAACTATGACGCAAACGAGTGGACTCAGTTCGTAGCTGGAAACAAGGACGCTATTAAGAAGATTGTTATTAAGAATACAGACGATCTTAAGATAGCAAAGATAATCGGCGGTATTTCCGCACCTGCGTGCACATCTATTATTTTCCCTGATACTGTTGAGACTATTGAACACAGATTTTCCGGATGGACTTTTGCAGGATGTGCTCTGATGACCACGCTTGGCCCTGAGGGAACCCCCGAAGGCGTTGTTGACCTTTCCTCTGTTAGCTGCGGAGGTGGCGATGACTATAATGGTCAGGGATGGTTTGCCGGATGTTCTGCCGTAACAACAATCATTCTTCCTGAGGATCTTGTATATCTTGCGAAGTCCACGTTTGCTGACTGTATGGCTCTCAAGACTATCGTGCTTCCCGAAGGTATTGTAATGACAGATCCTCAGGCGTTTGAAGGCGCTACTGCGCTGAAGACCATTGTTTCCGCAAAGGGCTCTTTTGGAGAAACTTATGCAAATGGCAACGGACTTGAATTTGTAAATGTTGATGATTGGAGTTTTGAGGCTGACGTAACCACTCCCGAAGAAACAACAACTGCAGCTCCCGAAACTTCTGCTACTCCCGAGACAACAACTGCAGCTCCTGAAACTTCCGCAACTCCTGAGACAACTTCCGCAACTCCCGAGACCTCTGCTACTCCTGAGGATACAAATAAGACAGAGGATACAACCGGTGTTGATCAGGCAACTCAGACAGGTGATGTTAATTTTGCAATGATCGCTGCATTTGCTATTGCGGCTCTTAGTGCAGCAGTAGTACTTATCCGCAAGAGAAGCTTCAACTGATTTGTGTTTAACTCTGCGCCTGAAGGTATCTTTGGGCGCAGTTTTAGCTCTTTTTCAGAAATAATTGCGAACCTGCGTTTTAATGTCATAACCCGAGGTACGATATCCGATCGAGGATTTACCATATGACATTGACAAATATAACTGTTCGTGATAACATATAACTGAAAATATTTGGGATGGCAGATTTATACCCTCTTGGAGTATGAAAAGCCTATTTCCCTGTATTTTAGACAAGATTCCCATTCATTTTTGTATGCGAAGGAAGGATGTTCTATGAAAACCATCATCAAAAAGCTTTTTCTGGCTATTGCAGTTGCGAGCATGGTCGTAGCTATGTTCGTAGTAAGTGCAAGCGCAGCAACCTACCCCATCACAGGCTCCTACAGCAACTTCAATTGGTCCATTGCTGAAGACGGAACCTGCACAATTACTCCTATGGATTCTATAACCGACGGTCAGATCACGTTTGCCGGAGGTTTTGACGAGTACGTTAACATGTTCGGTGGAAACAATGATCTTATCAAGAAGATCGTTGTAGAGAATACTGCTAACGTAACTATCACCACTTACTTTGGTGGTATCAACTGCATGCCTAACCTTGAGACAGTTATCATTCCCGATACTGTAACTCAGTATGGCGGTACCTGGAGCGAGGGTATGTTTGCATACTGCCCCAAGCTCACAACCGTTGGCCGTGCAAGTAGCTACACTGACGGTGTTGTAGACCTTTCTTGGATGGGTAACACCTACGCTGATGGAAAGTACTATGCTTTCTGCCCCGGCTCTACTTCTATTAAGGCAATAAAATTTGAAGGACTTACAGGCGGTCTCTATCTCAACACCGGAACATTTGAGGGATGCACTGCTCTTGAGAGCATTACTCTTCCTAACTCCGGCTGGACACAGATAGAAGCAGGTGCATTCAATAACTGCACTTCTCTTAAGACTGTTGTAATTCTTGAACCCTTTAACTATGATAACCCCTGGCCGGCAGGCGATCCCTTCTCCGGTTGTCCTATCGAGACAATTATCATAAAGAACAAGGATAATCTGCTTGCAGCACAGGCTAACCTCAAGGCTTTCTGCGATGCTAAGGTTGCAGCAGGCGTAGCTATCTATGACTATGACGAATATAACATAGGAGATTCCGTTGAGGGCACCCTCGCAGACGCTCAGTTGGAGTGGTCTCTTTCCGGGGATGGTGTTTTGACTATTACTCCTACAGACACAGGTATGATGCTTGTGGCGAGTGATGATTTCGTGTTTAATGCAGTGCTCAAGAAATACGAGAATAATATCAAGACTGTTAGAATAGTCAATACCGATAGCATTCAGCTCGAAACATTCTTCGGTGGTATAAACAACCTGCCCAATCTCGAGACCATCATCGTTCCCGACACAGTAACAAGCTGGGGTGGTAAATATGGAGGCTATGGCTTCGGAAACAACCCCAAGCTTACTACTCTTGTTAAGCAGAGCGATTATGATAATGGTGTAAGAGACCTCATAGATTTCTCTTGGTTCAATATCCCGTGGGGAGATGGCAGGTGGCAGCACATTTTTGCCGGCTGTTCTTCTATAACGAATATAGAGTTCGGAAATAGTGGATACTATTGGCTCCGCGGAACATTCCAGAATTGTACTTCTCTTACAACCGTGACACTTCCTGAGACTGCATCTGATTACGATCTTCAGATCTGTGAAGATGCATTCGCAGGTTGTAGTGCACTTGAGTCGCTCTACATTTCACAGAATGATCCCGAATGGTTTGATGAAACCGCTGAGCTTGCGTTTGCGGGTTGCTCAAATCTTACTATCTACTGTGTTGAAGGTACAAATGCTTATACCATAGCACAGCGTCTTGTAAATGCAGGCATTATCAAGGGTGTAGCTCCTTACGTTAAGCCTAGTGTCTACCCGATCACAGGTTCTGTTGACGAAGCTTATCTTACCTGGGAGATTACAGAAGACGGCACAATGATTATAACTCCTACAAGCACCGCTATGGAGCTTGCACATAATCAGGAGCACCCCGTAAGAATCCTTCTTCAGTCTTATAAGGATCTCATCAAGACCATACAGATAGTTAATACAGACTCCGTTGAGCTTACGTCTTTCATTGGCGGTATCAACGATATGCCCGAGCTTGAGACCATTATAATTCCTGACACTGTAACTCGTTGGCTTGGCAAGTGGGATAGCTATGGATTCTCAGGCAATATCAAGCTTACTACGTTTGTGAAGCAGAGCGATTATGATGATGGGGTAAGAAACGTCATCGACTTCTCCTGGTTCAACATTGATGATGGACATGACAAGTACAAGTACATTTTCGCAGGTTGTTCTTCTATAACGAGCGTAGAGTTCGGAAGTGGTGGATTCTATTGGCTCCGCGGAACATTCCAGAATTGCACTTCTCTTAAAACCGTGATCCTTCCTGCATCTGCATCAGATTATGATGTTCAGATTTGCGAAGAAGCTTTCGCAGGTTGTAGTGCGCTTGAATCGCTCATCGTTTTCCAGAACGATCCTGAGTGGTTTGATGAAACCGCCGAGCTTGCATTTGCAGGTTGCACAGATCTTACCATTTATTGCATGGAAGGTACAAATACTCAGACCATAGCACAGCGTCTTGCAGACGCCGGTGTGATCAAGGGGGTAACTGCTCTTGGTGAGATAGTTTCTTCTGACGGCTATAGCATTCGTAGTTCAGGATATAATGGTATACGTGCAGAGTTCTCTGCTGATAAAACAGATTTTGCAAACTGGAGCAAAGCCGGTTTCGATGTAGTTGAGTACGGTGCTATTGTTTCTACAGCTGCTAACCGAGCTGAGTACGGAACAGGACTTGTTCTTGAAGGCGGCGAATACGTGACAGCTAACGAAAGAATAATCAAAAAGGCTATCTATAAGGACGGCGCTATCATTAACAAGATCCTTGAATCAAATAACTCGGTCACCCGTTATGCACTTTCTCTTATAAACGTCACCGAGGCAGATTACCAGACTGATGTTTATATGTGTGCATACGTTATCCTCAAGGATCAGAATGGTAACGAGATCATTAGATTCGCAGATTATGATAACGAAGACTTCGTTGAGACAAACCTCTATGACCTTACAAAGTTTGCAGTTGACAGCGGAGCAGTTTCTGCTGACAACCCGATTGCAAAGCCCGTTCTTGACTCGGTTCCCGAGCCCGAACCCGCACTTCCCCCTGAAGAGGAATAATATTTAAAACAAAAACACCTGCACGCAAGTGCGGGTGTTTTTTGAGTGATAAGGTCAGAACAAAAAGTAAACTTTTGCTTTTTTTCTGCCTCCGCAAAAAAAAATATAAAAAAATTTGCAAAAAGGGTTGACAAGGAAAAAGGTTTGTGCTAAAATAATAACGTATATAGTAGTATTTGGTGGATTATCCGAAAAATATTATTTTGGGTTTCCGAACGCCTTAACAAGCGTAAAGTTGTTTCAAGGAGGTATTATAGAGTGAAAAATTATGTTGCACCTGAGCTGGAAATAGTAGTACTCAACGTAGAAAATGTTATCACCAGTAGCGATAATGAAATTGATCTTAGTGGAAGTGGCTCGGATTTCTGGGTTTAATCATGAACACAAAAAACACCTGCACTTTTTGTGCAGGTGTTTTTTGCTTTCATATGTTTTTGAAGGAAGAAATATGAACAAACAGTAAACTTTTTGGTTTTTGCAGTCTCAACACAAAATATTGTGGTTAATTGTGCGAATCATACTATAAAAACGCTTGACAAATATATTTTTTTGTGGTAAAATTATGCTATCATTATACGGATAAGGGGTAGTATACTTGCGACCGTTGTTTTTTCCCTTTTCCTGTGCTTCTTCGGAAGATGATCCGAGGCAGCGCAAAATTTTTAATTGTTCTGTTTCTAAAATGCACAAAAACCATTCATTCAAAGGAGGATTCTAGAAATGAAGAATTACATGGCTCCAGAGATAGATGTAGTGCTTGTTAACGTAGAAGACGTTATCACCACTAGTGTCGAACAAGAAGACAACGAAGTTCTTTCGAACTTAAGTTTCTGGGGAGACGGCAACTAATCCGCAAAAAGAAGCACCTGCACAAAACGTGCAGGTGCTTCTTTTTTGCTTCACTATATTTAAATAAAATTTCCAAAAATTCTTGCCTTTCTTTGCTTTTAATGGTAAAATATAAAATGAAGAATAATTATATAGGAGGACAAGATGAAAAAGTTTTTTGCATTGTTTGTATCCGTTATTATAGTTGTGTCAGCCCTGTTCCTGGCTTCCTGCGGTGGTGATGAGCCGAATATCGGCGGTGATCCAAATAGCAGAGACACGGCTGTTCCCGAGGACGCAGGCTCTCTTAAAATAGGTGTAAAAGAGGACGACGGCAAGGTGATTACCGTTGGCGTTGACGAGGACAAAGAACTTGCTTCCTACGTTATATTCTGCCCGGCAGACGCATCTGACGCTGTAAAGGCAACTGCAGAGCAGATAAAGGCAGACGTCGAAAAGAAGACGGAAGCCTCCTTGCCTATTTCAAATGATGGCGAGCGTCAGATAGTTCTTGCCATTGACTCCCAAATGGGTGAGAGCGACTATTCCGTGAGTGCGGAGGGCGGCAAGATGAAGCTATGAAGCACGTTTCAGAGGGCGGAGTAATAGCGCTCTGCGCCCATTGGGCTAACCCCTACCAGAATAATACCAAGTGGTACGGCGGAGTGCTGCCGGACGGCAATGAGGACGTACAAGAGATAATGACCGAGGGAACGGAGCTTTATGAGATGTTCCGAAAGACCTAGGAATCTACCCACACCTTCGTAAAGGTTCTTCAAGAGAACGGAATACCGTTCCTTTACAGACCTCTGCACGAAATGAATGCAGACTGGTTCTGGTGGTGCTTACACGCAAGCACCGTTTCGCCCGATGCTTTCGTGTCTTTCTGGAGATATTACCATGATCTTGTTACGAAGGAGCTTGGTATAACATAGGTAGTTTGGGTATACGCTCCGGGTGTTGATGGTGGCAACCCCGATAAGAAGTCTGGTATTCTTGTGCCTTATCCCGGTGACGAATACGTTGATATCGTCGGTATGGACCGGTACACAAGCGGTGGCGGTGAGTCAGAATACAATGCAAACGACGGTTGGGAGAATCTCATGTCCACAGGTAAGCCTGTTGCGCTTGCGGAGTTTGACCCAGGGGAGAATGATAATGTCAGCTACCTTACTCCCGAAGGCGGACGTGTTTACACGTACACATGTAAGAATATGCTTGAGGATTTCAAGGCTATGATGGCAAAGGGGCACAAGATCTCTTATTTTGAGACCTGGACGTGGAGCCGTTCCTGCGGACAGCTGACCGATTGCGAAATTCTTATGAATGATCCGATAATATTTACCCGTTCGGATATGCTCGAATACTGGAATAATAATTGATAAAAAAGCGGACTGCCGAACATAATACCCGGCAGTTCGCTTGAAAGTATAAAAGAGGATAAAAAGTGATATTTCACAGTGAATTTGAGGAGCGAATGAGAGTTCTGCTCGGAGAAGAATACGTTGACTTTGCGGCGGCAATGGATATTGCGCCCGTAAGGGCACTCAGAGTAAATACGCTGAAGATGGCGGTAGAGGAGTTTGAACGGATTTGCAATTTCAAGCATGAAAAACTCTCCTTTGCCGACGAGGGTTATATTTTTGAGCATGAGCATATCGGCTCGCACCCTCTGCACGCCTCGGGCGCAATATACGTGCAGGAGCCTGCTGCGATGGCGGCGGTAGAGTGCACCGATATACTTCCGGGGATGAAAATACTTGACGTTTGCGCCTCTCCCGGCGGTAAAACCACGCAGGCGGCGGCAAAGCTAGGCGGAGAGGGCATTATAGTTTGTAACGAAATAGACCCCGCAAGAGCGCAGGTACTTGCTCAGAACGTCGAGAGAATGGGAGTTCGTGGAGCTGTCGTCATGAATACCGACAGTGCGGAGCTTGGCAGGACCTATAAAAACGAATTTGACCTTGTTATTGTCGATGCGCCCTGCTCGGGCGAGGGTATGATGCGAAAAAATCCCCTTGCAGTGGAGCATTGGAATGTTGGTAACGTCAAAATGTGCTCCGAAAGGCAGCGGGAGATACTCTCAAACGTTGCAGGAACCGTAAAGCACGGCGGAAGACTGCTCTATTCCACCTGTACCTTTGCACCCGAGGAAAACGAGATGCAGATAGCGAATTTTCTCTCAACTCACCCCGATTTCCACCTTGTGGAGGTCAGCGAAAGAGTAAAGGCGGTCACATCTGACGGTCTTAGTGATTACGGCGAGGATATGAAGAAATGCCGTAGATTCTATCCGCACGTCTCACGAGGCGAGGGACAGTTTATGGCTCTGCTTGAAAGAGACCCTGATTGTGAGAACGAAACAGAAATACGTGAGGATAGGAAACGCAGGAAGGATAAGGGTGGCTCATCTAAAAAAACCCCCTCATTTGAAGCGGAAGAAAAGATAATAAGAGATTTCCTCTCCGACGTTCTTGACCAAAAAGGTTTATCCGAAGTTGAAAAATGCACTCTTTATCGCCACTATGACGGAAGCTACTCACTTTTGCCCGATATTCGTCTCATAGAAGAACAAAAAAACCTAAAAAGTGCAGGCGTCACCGTGGGACTCCCTCAAAAGGGCAGAGTTATTCCGCATCACAGCTTTTTTATGGCATACGGAGCTTTTTTCAAGCGCAGGATAGTGCTTTCCGACGGGGATGCGAGAATAGGTAAATATCTTCACGGGGAGAGCATAGAGACAGACGTTGAAAACGGCTTTGCGTGTGTGTTTTACTCATCAGCTCCGCTCGGTGGCGCAAAGGTCACCTCAGGTGAGGCAAAGAACTATTATCCTAAAGGATTGCGGATTTGATACGATATAAGAAAGACCGATGTGATATGCGTCGGTCTTTTTACTATCACTGTGACTAAAAAGGCAGATGAGAATTTTTATAAAATCGTCAAAACTCTGTTTTTTTAGCGTCGGTATTGACAATTTACGGCAAAAGCTATAAAATATTAGTTAATAAAAAAGGAGGCTATGGAAATGAGTAAATTTAAGGCTTTTTTGAAACGTAAGAATATCGAGATATCCTTTAAGCGTTACTTCATCGACGCTATGGGGGCAATGGCGCTCGGTCTTTTCTCATCGCTCCTTATAGGAACGATTTTCGGCACTATCGGGCAGTATATTCCAGGATCTGTCGGTGAGTTTCTTGCGGAATGTGCATCTTTTGCAAAGAACGGATACGTTTGCGGTGCGGTTATCGGTGTTGCGATAGCGAATTCGCTCGGATCTGCTCCACTTGTTATGTTCAGCTCGGGTGTCGTAGGTGCGGCGGGTTATTCGCTCGGCTCTGCTTTTATGATAGGCGGTGCAGAAAAGATGCTCACTGCAGGCCCTGCAGGCGCTTTCGTTGCAGTACTTATTGCCGCAGAGCTTGGTAAGGTCGTTTCAAAGGAAACAAAGGTGGATATTATTGTAACTCCGACGGTGACGATCGTTTCGGGACTTCTTGTAGCAAAGCTCGTTTGCTCTCCCATTGCGTGGGCTATGTATTACCTCGGTGATTTCATAAATACCGCAACCGTACTTCAGCCCTTTGTTATGGGTATTATAATCTCGGTTGTCGTGGGTATAATCCTCACGCTTCCCATAAGCTCTGCCGCTATCTGTGCTATGATAGGTATTTCAGGTATTGCGGGCGGTGCGGCTGCTGCAGGCTGCTGTGCACAGATGGTGGGATTTGCCGTTATCAGCTTCAGAGAGAATAAATGGGGCGGTATCGTTGCTCAGGGACTCGGAACCTCGATGCTCCAGATGGGCAATATTATCAAAAAGCCGATTATCTGGCTCCCCGTAACCCTTGCTTCTGCCGTAACGGGACCGATATCCACTATGGTGTTTAAGCTTGAGTGCGTCGGCGTTTCTGCCGGAATGGGTACCTGCGGTCTCGTAGGCCCTATCGGTATAATCGATGCTACCGCAAATAAGGACGCTATGTTCTGGGTAGGCCTTGCGCTTGTCTGCGTTGTACTTCCTGCGATCCTTTCGGTGGTGTTTAACGAGATACTTCGCAAGGTAGGTCTTATTAAAACGGGCGATATGAAGCTTGACCTTTAATAAAAATAAAACTGCTGTTGACGAAAATCAACAGCAGTTTTTTAATTTAGACTAAAAAGCTGATTTGTGTATAACGCTAGGTATTCTGCTCTGTAAAGTAAAAATTCACGAACGCAGTCGAGTATCGCAGGAAAATTCTCGGGGAAGCCGTACCTTAGATAATGGAGATTCATCTGAGTGTCAAAATTCTCTCCGAGATAGGCAAGAAAATCATCGACGAGAGCTGAGTTAAGGCTATATTCAAGCATTTCACCCAGCGACACGTGGAATTCGGATGCAAAATCGGGATTTTTATAAACATGAGTGAAAAGAATATCGTCCTTAAGGATATTGGAATAGGTGTTGCAGGTATGATCGGCTTCAGAGGTGTGCTCCAAGTTGGAATACTCCCATCTCCATCTTCCGTCAGCATAAGGGGTCGATTCGTCTACCGTCCTCTTTCGCCAAAGCGTTGGCTCCCCGTGAGCATCGGTCATAAGAGCAAGGCAAATATAGTCTATATAGCTCTCTATATCGACCATCTCTAAGAGTGTCCCGTAGTTTTCCCGAATCGTCATATCATTGTGGATAATAAAGGACACAAGCTCGTCGTATAGCGCGATATCGTCCTCTGTGTTAAGCGAGAGATCACCGTTTATAATAACGATATCATCCTTTTGGGTGCCGTATTCGGCTGAAATATAGTCGCTGTCACACAGCTCCTCTATTATATAGAAGCCCCAATATTCACCATTGAGGAAGAGGGCGCAGGGCTTCCACTCCTGCGTGTAGTCATCAGTCCCCGAAAGGAGGGCCTGAACTGCAAGATCAAGAATTTTTGTGCCCGATTCATCTCCTATGAATGGAGTTATTATAAGAGAGTCGCAGCTGTTTGAGGCACTGAACAGCGGATAGTCGAATCCGATTTTTTCGTATTTATTTTCCGCGTAAATCTCAAAGCGTGTATTGCCCTTGATGCTTATTCTGACATCCTGCGAGAAGCAAAAGCTCTGTGTTTCATCAAAATAATCTATAGCAGCGGCTTTTTCGCAGTCGGGGGCGATGAGGTGCTCGGGATCTGTATAGAGTGACAAAATAGAGACGTTTTTATATGCGGACGGCTTTTCACCGGGCATTATAAAATAGGTGGCATTTACTACCTTGCTCGCGTTGCCGTCCTCGTCAAGGGCTACCGCACGGAGCACGTTTATATTGTCTTGATCATCCTGCGCTGCAAAATCCTTTGCCTCGCCTTCTCCGATAGCGGGACTCGTTTCTGCCGTGGCATCCGAAAGTGCTACCGGTCCCGTGTAGACAGGTGAGTCTGCGGTCGGCAGAGATCCGTCGAGGGTGTAATAAACAGTGCATCCCTCGGTCGCACTTATCGTGATCTCAATATCCTCGGTGTAAAAACCGCTTTTGTGCGAGAACGTGGGTGCGGAAACTCTTATAAGGCTCTCTGCGCTGTTGTTTGTCACGAGTGGCGAGGGGGTAAGGTGTGAAAGCACGTTTCCGCCATCCGCCGTTCGACCGTAGGCCTCGTCGGGCGACATATCGGGGAGCTCAATCACGTCGGTAGTCCCGTGGGGAGAGGTAAGAATGACGGTTCCACCCTCCTCGGGGATGGTAAAGGGCAGGTATATAACCCCGCGCTTATAATCTGTCTCACCCGATGCTATAAGGAGAATACAATCTCCCGATTTTATAAGATAATTGTTAAAGGTATACTTGAAAGGGGCTGATATGTCATCCGAAATGCCATAGCCTGCGAGATTTATAGTTTTATCAGAGCAGTTATAAAGCTCTATCCAGTCGGGTGTGCTTCCGTCGCTGTCTCTGAAGCATCCCTTGTTTAGTGGACAGATCTCGTTTATCGTTACGAGCATCTCCTCGGGAGTCGTTATTTCGATAGGAGCCGACGTTATTTCGGTGTCTCTTGGCTCCTCGGTCTCGGTTTCCTTTGGCGGTTCTGTAACGTGAGTGACCTCGCCCGTGTCGATGGTTACGAATGAGTCACCGGCACTCATGCAGGAGCATATAAGTATGGACAGAATAAAAAGCAGAATTATAGCGTATTTTTTCATATTATCTCCTTTCGTGCGGTGATATCCTATATATATTACCATATAAAGGAAAAAAATTCAATAACATTTATATAAAAAGAAAAGGCTGACGCCAAAGCGCCAGCCTTAAAGTTGTTTTACTTAAATTAAGCAAGCTCTGCGAAGTACTTGATAGTACGGCACCAATCGCAATTAAGCGAGTTCCGCAAAATACTTGATAGTGCGTACCATCTGGCTTGTGTAGGAGTTCTCGTTGTCGTACCAAGAAACAACCTGTACCTGGTATGTGTCGTCGTCGATCTTAGCAACCATAGTCTGAGTTGCATCGAAGAGAGAACCGTAGCTGATACCGATAACGTCGGAAGAAACGATCTGATCCTCGTTGTAACCGAAGGAAGCGGAAGAAGCAGCCTTCATAGCAGCGTTGATGCCCTCAACTGTGATGTCCTTACCCTTAACAACAGCTACGAGAATAGTTGTAGAACCTGTGCAGGTAGGAACTCTCTGAGCAGAGCCGATAAGCTTGCCGTTGAGCTCGGGGATAACGAGACCGATAGCCTTAGCAGCGCCGGTGGAGTTAGGAACGATATTCTGAGCACCTGCTCTTGCACGGCGGAGGTCACCCTTTCTGTGAGGACCGTCAAGGATCATCTGGTCACCTGTGTAAGCGTGAACAGTTGTCATGATACCGCTCTGGATAGGAGCGTAGTCGTTAAGAGCCTTAGCCATAGGAGCAAGGCAGTTGGTTGTGCAGGAAGCAGCGGAGATGATCTTGTCATCGGAAGTGAGAGTGTTCTCATTTACGCTGTAAACGATAGTCTTGAGGTCCTTGCCTGCGGGAGCAGAGATAACGACCTTCTTAGCGCCTGCGTTGATGTGAGCCATGGACTTCTCTGTGGAGCAGTAGAAGCCTGTGCACTCGAGAACAACGTCAACGCCGAGCTCGCCCCAAGGGCAGTTAGCAGCGTCCTTTTCAGCATAGATCTTGAGAACCTTGCCGTCAACTGTGATTGTGTTTGCTTCGTCATCAGACTCAACGGTGTGACCGTTGTAACGACCCTGAGCGGTGTCGTACTTGAGAAGGTGAGCGAGCATGGAAGGCTTTGTGAGGTCGTTGATAGCTACGATCTCATAACCCTCTGCACCGAACATCTGTCTGAATGCAAGACGTCCGATACGACCGAAACCATTAATAGCAACTTTAACTGACATTTTTGGAATCCTCCGTTTTATATAAAAATTTTTTGAACCAACTTTGCGAAAGCCAAACTTTCACATATATATTTTAACTCAAAACAAAGCAATATACAATAGCTTTGAGAAAATTTTATCATTTTTGTTAAATATATCAAAAAAAGCCTAATTTGGAGACGGATATCCGTCATTTTTTTGTGTTTTTCTTCTCCCTATAAGTTCCTATAAGAAACTTCGGCAGCTTCATCATTCTTCCGATTCGTGATGGCTGGCAGAGAAGGCGGTAGAGCCACTCAAAACCTGTCTTTCTGAAGAGCGCAGGAGCTCTTTTTACGTTCCCGGAATATACGTCAAGGCTTCCGCCGAGTGCTAAAGCGACCTTTACTCCGATAAACGAGAGCTTTTCCTTGTTATCTCGTATCCATTTTTCCTGCACGGGCACGCCAAGGCAAACAAAAAGAAGTTCTGCACCTGAATCGGCTATCTTGCCGATGACCTCGTCGCTTTCCTCGCCCTCTTTTGTAAAATATCCGTCAGCACAGCCACCGACCGAGAGTGCGGGGTATTTTTCCGTCATCTTTTCCGCCGCTTTTTCAGCAACTCCCGGCTTTCCGCCAAGGAAAAAAACGTTATGTCCGTTATTTGCGGCGTACTCTATCATTTTCTCGCCAAGCTCAACTCCGGGTACTCTTTCACGCATAGGAGTTCCGAGTATTTTTGCAGCCTTGATAACGCCTATTCCGTCGGGAACTACCATCTCTGCCGAGTTTATAAGCTCATAGTATTCGTTTTGATCAATGCAGAGCTGAACTATCTCCGAGTTCGGAGTATATACGGCGGCCACGCCATTGTTTGTGTCTCGATCAAGCCTTTCTCCGAGAATATCGGTGGCCTCTTTAAGTGTAACGTCGTCAAAGAGAACACCTCTGACG
The DNA here is from genome assembly GCA_015063495.1 of Oscillospiraceae bacterium. GTDB lineage: Bacteria > Bacillota > Clostridia > Oscillospirales > CAG-272 > SIG710. The sequence goes on along the minus strand of SVUB01000034.1, from coordinate 669 downwards.
TTTATTTTTTCGGGTAACATACTATCCCCCCTCTTCTAAGTAAGAATATATTACCACATTTCGCCCCTTTTTTCAATACAAAAGCGTGAAAAATCGCAACTCCCCTTGACATTTATGCGGGGGTATTATATAATTATTGTATATTTGATTTAAGATGCCGCAAGGCAAAAGGAGAAACATGGCAAACGACAAGAAAATGGTTGAGCAGATCACGGCGATGGACGTTGATTTTGCCCAGTGGTATACAGACATTTGTAAAAAGGCTGACCTTATCGACTATTCGAGCGTAAAGGGATGTATGATAATCCGCCCCTACGGATATGCGATATGGGAGAATATCCAGAAAATCCTTGACACTCGCTTCAAGGAGCTTGGTCACGAAAATATATATATGCCCCTCTTTATCCCCGAATCTCTGCTTCAGAGAGAGAAGGATCACGTTGCGGGATTTGCTCCCGAGGTCGCTTGGGTAACGCACGGCGGAAGCGATAAGCTCACCGAGCGTATGTGCGTTCGTCCCACGTCCGAGACTCTTTTCTGCGAGCATTATGCGAATATAATCCGCTCTTACCGTGACCTTCCCAAGCTCTATAATCAGTGGTGTAACGTCGTAAGATGGGAAAAGACGACAAGACCTTTCCTTCGTAGCCGAGAGTTCCTCTGGCAGGA
>SVUB01000033.1 GCA_015063495.1 Oscillospiraceae bacterium | reverse complement strand
CTTGAAACGCTGGACTATGAGGGACACGATAAAATAACAGAGGTATCCGTTACCTTTACCGATAATGAGAAGATACACGCACTCAATAAGCAGTACAGGGATGTGGACAAGCCTACCGACGTGCTTTCTTTCCCTCTCCTTGATACGGAGGGTGAGGATGACGAGCTTCTCCCCGCAGAGCTTGAAACTATGCTCGGCGATATAGTTATATCTCTTGAAAAAGCACGTGAGCAGGCAGAGGAATACGGTCACAGCTTTGAGCACGAGGTAGCATTCCTTTGCGTACACTCAATGCTGCATCTGCTGGGCTACGACCACGAGCGCTCCGAGGCAGACGACGAGGATATGTGCATACGACAGAAAATAATTATGGACAACCTCGGATTATAAATCAGGAGAGACAGAATGAAAAAAACAGGATTTATAGCAATAGTAGGACGCCCGAACGTAGGAAAGTCTACCCTTCTCAACGCAATTCTCGGTGAAAAAGTAGCTATCGTCTCAAACAAACCGCAGACAACGAGAAACAGAATCATCGGAATACATACCGTGGGCGAAAACCAGTTTGTTTTTCTTGACACGCCCGGTATGCACGCTCCTAAAAACAAGCTCGGAGATTTTATGGTAGGCACGGCAAACAGCTCTATGCGTGATAGCGATGCCGTACTGCTTGTAGTTGAGGCAGGAAAGCCTGTAACGACTGTCGAGGAGAACGTCATTTCTTATATAAAGAACACGGGTGCACCGTCGATAATAGCCATAAACAAAACAGACCTTACGGATGCGGTCACAGTGGCAGAAACCATAAAGACCTACGCCGCACTTCACGATTTTGACGCATTCGTTCCGATGTCCGCCAAAAAGGGTGACGGCACAAAGGCGATCCTCTCCGAGTGTGAAAAATTCCTCGGTGAAACAGATGCTTTCTTCTTCCCCGATGACATCGCAACCGACCAGCCCGAGCGTCAGCTCGCTGCAGAGATAATCAGAGAAAAGCTTCTTCGCACACTTGACAAGGAAGTTCCGCACGGAACCGCAGTTGTCATTGAGGAATTTAAGGAAGAGGGCAAGCTTCTTCGCATAAGAGCAGAAATATTCTGCGAAAAAGCATCGCACAAGGGTATCATAGTAGGTAAAAAGGGAGAGGCACTCAAGCTCGTCGGCACGTATGCAAGAGAGGACCTTGAGAGAATACTCGGAACAAAGGTCTATCTTAACCTTTGGGTAAAGGTAAAGGAAAACTGGAGAGACAGCGTAGCCGCTGTAAACAATTTCGGTTACAGACAGGACGATTAACGGTTTATAATATAATTTTGGGGGTGAGAGGATGGTATACAGTACTGACGGACTCGTTTTAAGAGAGATTCCCGTCGGGGAATACGATAAGCTTCTCACTCTTCTTACTCCTGCAGAGGGCAGGATAACGGTCTCAGTAAAAGGTGCACGCTCCTCACGCTCAAAGATAGGCGGAGCATCAAAGCTCTTTACGTATGCAAACTTCGAGATATATAAAAAAGGTGAATTCAGATATGCAAGGGACGCTTCCGTCACAGAGCCATTTTTCGGACTTTCCGAGGATATAGAAAAGATGGCTCTTGCCTCTTACATATGCGAGGTTGCCTGCGATATAACAGATGAAGGCGGTGATTGTGCGGAAATACTCCGCATGACGCTAAATTCCTTTTACGCTATCTCAAAAAGCCTTTATCCGCTACCTATAATAAAGGCGGTATATGAACTACGAGCCGCCGCTATGTCTGGCTTTATGCCCGATCTTTCGGGATGTGCATCCTGCGGTGAAAAATTACCCGAGAACGGAATGCTTGACGTAATGAACGGCTCCCTCTACTGCTCAAGATGTATACGTAAACATAATGAAAAAACAGAGAAGGAAATGTTTGAGCACCCCGAGCTATCTGAAAGAATAATATACTGCAGGCTGACCTCAAGCACCATTGCTGCAATGCAGTATGCTCTATTTTCTCCGTCCTCAAGGATGTTTTCCTTTGAGCTAAAAGAGGAAGATGAGATACGCTTTTTCGCTCATGCGTGTGAGACCTATCTTCTCCACCATCTCGAAAGAGATTTTAGTACTCTGAATTTCTACAAATCACTTTTTTAAGGAATAGAAATGCTTATAACTGAAAAAACTCTGAAAACTCTGGAATTTGACAGAGTTCGCATAATGCTCGCAGACTGTGCTCCGACAGAAGGTGCAAAAAAAGCAGCTCTTATGCTAACCCCTTCGGACGATGCGGATAATATTCTCCGCCGCCAGCGTCACACCACAGATGCACGTTCACTTATGGATGTTAAGGGAATGCCGCCATTTGGTGACGTTCACGACGTATCTGATATATGCGAGAGAGCCGAAAAAGGCTCGGCACTCACACCAAAGGAGCTTTTATACGTTGCTTCCCTGCTAAAAAGCTCACGAATGCTCCTCGATTATATCAGAAATAATAAAACCATTAACACCTCTCTTGACGATATCTTTGAGAGGCTTATTCCCGCACGTCCTCTTGAGGATAGAATAGGCAGAACTGTTATATCCGAGGATATGATAGCAGATGAAGCAAGTCCTGCACTCGGTGACATCAGAAGAAAGATGAGAGCCGCAAGCAGTAAGATAAAGGAAACTCTGCAAAAATACGTGGGAGGAGCGCACTCAAAATATCTTCAGGAAAACATCGTAACGATGAGAAACGGCAGATATGTCGTTCCCGTCAAGGCGGAGCATAAGAACGAGATAAAGGGTCTGCTTCACGATAGCTCCTCATCGGGTGCTACGCTATTTATCGAGCCTATTGCAGTTGTTGATGCAAACAATGAGCTTCGTGAGCTTGAATCAAAGGAGCAGCACGAAATAGAGAGGATTCTCTATGAAATATCGGGAGAGGTAGCAAAGCTATCTTATTCTCTTATACTCAATTACAAAAATCTGACAGAGCTTTCCTTCATATTTGCCTGTGCTTCCCTCTCCGAGAGAATGGGCGGTATCCAGCCAAGGCTCTCGGGTGACCGTTCTATGTATCTCACAAAGGCCCGCCACCCACTCATACCAAAGGAAAGAGTAGTCCCAATTGATGTTCGTCTCGGCGGTGACTTTGATACACTCGTTATAACAGGCCCCAATACCGGCGGTAAGACGGTAACTCTGAAAACTCTCGGACTTTTTGCACTTATGGCACAGGCGGGACTTCATATACCCGCCGATGAGCCTTCAAGCATCTGCGTTTTTGACAATATTCTTGCAGATATCGGAGACGAGCAAAGTATAGAGCAGTCACTCTCCACGTTCAGCTCACATATGGTGAATATCGTCTCTATAATAAACGACCTTACCCCGAATTCTCTCGTTCTTTTCGACGAGCTTGGAGTCGGTACAGACCCAATTGAGGGTGCGGCCCTTGCCGTGGCTGTTATAGAGGACGTAAGAGAGTGCGGTGCACTCTGCGCTTCTACCACTCACTATGCAGAGCTTAAAGCCTATGCGCTTGAAACGGTCGGCGTGTGCAACGCCTCCTGTGAATTTGACGTAAGCACTCTTCGCCCTACCTATAAGCTCATAATAGGAACACCGGGTAAGTCTAACGCCTTTGCGATTTCTGAAAAACTTGGTCTTCCCTCTCGCATACTCGACCGTGCAAAGGCTCAGGTAAGCTCGGATAACAAACGTTTCGAGGACGTTATAGAAAAGCTTGAGCTAAGCCGTATGCAAATGGAGAAGGCACGTGAAGAAACGGAAATTATGCGTGCCGATTATGAGAAATTCAAGGCAGAATCCGAAAAAGTGATCTCAAGAAAGCTAAAGGAAGCAGAGACGGAAACCGAAAAGGCAAAAGAAAAGGCTGCGGCGATGGTACGCAGTGCCAAGGCATCAAGCGACTTCATTCTTGAAGAAATGACAAAGCTCAAAAAGCAGAGAGATGCAGAAAATCTCGGCGAACATCTTGATGCGGCAAGAAGAAACGTCAGAGAGCATTTACGCAAGAACGAAAGCAAATTCGATCCGGTTGAGGAACGCTCAAACGAAGAATACGTCCTCCCCAGACCTTTACGCAAAGGCGACGAGGTGCTTATCGTCAGCATAAACAAAAAAGGCTTTATTCTTGACGATCCGGAGGGCAAGGATCAGGTAGGAATACAGGCAGGTATACTCAAGACTCGTGCCAAGGTATCTGATCTACGCCTTATAGAGAGCAGCGTTACCATAACGGACGCAGAAAAAAAGCAAAAAGCAGTCAGGGATTATAAGCTTACCGTAAGCCGTAATTTTAAGAGTGAGGTAGACCTACGCGGAATGATGGGCGATGAAGCTTGGTTCGTGGTGGACAAATATCTTGATGAGGCGCTCATAGCAGGTATAAACTCTGTAAGACTCATACACGGTAAAGGCACGGGTGCTCTGCGTAAAGCTCTGTGGAACTATCTTAAGGGTGACAAGAGAGTCGCCGCATACAAAACAGCCGAATACGGTGAGGGTGACTTCGGAGTAACTGTCGTAGAGCTGAAGTGATTTCCGTCATTTGACTAAAACTCAAAAAAATCACAAAATTTGACTGAATAATTTATGCAAAGCACCTAAAAAACAAAAAAATGTCGAAAATCATCATCTTTTATATTTTCAAAACGAAGTTTTTGTGTTATAATATAGATGATACTGTGCATAAAGGCGTTTTTCTGCACAAAAAGAAAAAAATTGTATATCGGAGGACTTATGAAGGATTCACTTTACGGGGAACTCAGCGTTATCGGCATGAAAGGCTGTGAGCAGTTCGTTGCCGAGGTCGACAGCTATCTTAAGGAATGGAGACGTCACAGCGACGAGGTGTCCTTTATCGTTGACGTAAATTGCCCCAGATTCGGCACAGGCGAAGCGAAAGGAACCATCTCAAAATCACTCAGAGGCCACGACGTGTATATCGTATGCGACCCATTTAACTATGGAGTTACATATAAAATGTACGGCAAGGAAGTTCCCATGAGTCCAGACGACCACTTTGCGGACCTTAAGAGAATCATCAGTGCAAACGCAGGCAAGGCAAGGAGAGTTTCGGTAATTATGCCTATGCTCTACGAGGGCAGACAGCACAAGCGCTCTTCAAGAGAATCTCTTGACTGTGCAATGGCTCTGCGTGAGCTTGAAAATCTCGGTGTTACCAACATTCTCACCTTTGATGCTCACGACCCCAGAGTTCAGAATGCAATTCCGCTCTGCGGCTTCGAGAACATTCATCCCACATACCAGATGATAAAGGCTCTGGTAAAGAGATTCCCCGATATATCCATCGATAAAAACGATCTTATGATCATTTCTCCCGATGAGGGCGCAATGGGAAGATGTATGTACTATTCTTCCGTGCTTGGACTCGACATCGGTATGTTCTACAAGCGCCGTAACTACTCTGTTATTGTTAACGGCAGAAATCCCATCGAGGCTCACGAGTACCTCGGTAACGACCTTACAGGTAAGGACGCTATCATCGTCGACGATATGATCTCCTCCGGAGAGTCTATCATAGACGTTGCTCTTCAGATAAAGGAAAAGGGTGCAAAGAGAATCTTCATTTTTGAAACTTTCGGTCTTTTCACGGACGGCCTTGACAAGTTTGACAAGGCTTACGCTGACGGTCTCTTCGATTGCATCTTCACAACAAATCTCGTATACCGCACACCCGAGCTTAAGTCCAAGGAGTGGTACTGCGAGGTAAATATGTGCAAATACGTATCATACATTATAGATACTCTCAACCACGATACTACCATCAGTAAGCTTCTTACTCCCATAGAGCGCATCCATGCCCTTCTTGAACGTCACAAAAAGGACAGCACGAAGCAGCTTGAGATAAAATTTGACGAAAAGAAGTAATATTTATAGTTTATAAGAGTTGGATTTTGGCTTAAAAACCAGAATCCAACTTTTTTGTTTAGTATCGCCAATTTAAGATTTCTGAATTATTGCAGCTTGCACAAAATCATTGATATTTACGCTCCTCCATGTTATCCTATTCCTGCGCTTGACGGAAGCGGAGCACATAATGTAAAATGCCCCTGCCCCAAAAGAGCAAAAACAAATCAAAACAGGAGGAGCTTCAATGCTAAAACTCAAAAAAACACTTGCAGTGTTTCTTGCTATCCTTATGGTAAGCGCAGGAGCACTGTCATCGGTCATCACCGCATCAGCAAAGGATTTCAGTGACGTTGCTCCCGATGACGCCTTCTCGGCACAGATAGATATGCTGTCCGATATCGGCGTTATAAAGGGTACTACCGACACAGAATTCTCTCCGAATGCACTTGTGACCCGTGAGCAGATGGCACTTCTGCTCTATCGCCTTATGACAGGCAAGGACAACTCCGGCAGAGTCAACACTTCTCCCTTTAACGACCTCTATGAGCCCGCATACAGCGGCGCTATCTCCTGGGCACATGCCTGCGGATACATCCTCGGTACATCTACAAATACCTTTAATCCCACAGGTGGCATCACTCTCCAGGATGCTATCGCAATGGTAACACGTGCGCTCGGTCAGACAAACGATAAGACCAACGCAGGCTACCCTTGGTCCTACATCGACATAGGCACTCGTCTCGGTCTTACAGAGGGACTTCAGAACGTTTCTTATGAAAAGACTCTGACAAGAGCACAGACAGCGGCTCTTCTTTACAATGCCATTACCGCTGACTACATCATCACAAAGAACGTTTCCGGCACAAATATTCCTATGGTAACAAACGTGCTTAAGTACGTATACGGCTATGAGTCCGGCACTGCGTTCATCACCGCTACCAACAATTTTGCACTTCCCGGAACGACTACCGTCATCAGAAACGGCTACGCAGAGATAGACGTTGTAAATGACGAGGGCAACATCGAAGCAGCTTACGTTAAGGTAAGCGACCTCGGTATTACAGGCGACGTGAACGAATACCTTGGCGAAAGCTTCAGAGTCTTCTACAGCATAAACAACAGAACAGGCATCGCATCCGTTCTCGGTGCGGCTCCCGAAAGCTTTACTCAGGACGTAAACAGCTTTACAGTAGGCTCGGGCAACAGCTTTATCCAGATAGGCGGCGTTAAGTATAACGTAGTTGAGTCCTACTCTGATTCCACATCTACAAATGCAAACGAGCTTCTCGTATTCGTCTACGACGAGGACGAGACACTCTCCCAGGTAAACACCAACGCAGCACTTGCTGAAAAGAACGGTTTCTTTAGCCTTAAGCTCATCTACACAGGCGGCTCCGAGCTTGCTTCCATCGCAATCCTTATGCCCCTCACTCATGCAGAGCTTGATATCACCTCCGGTGCTATCAATATAGCAGGCGGTCTTAAGGAAACAGAGCTCACAGGCGGTCTTGTTAACCGTGACCTTGCAAAGGACGGCGACAGAGTTCTCTACTACTTTAACAACAGCGCAAAGCGCCTTGTTATTGAGGAAAAGCTTTCTGAAATAAAGAACGTAAAGGTAACTCGCCTTACAGCTACAAGCGCAAATATCGGCGGCAAGAGCTACACGCTCGGTGTTCCCGGAACAGCGTTTACAGCTGAATCCGTAGCTGCGCTTCTCAGCGTCGGTGAGAGCTACGATATTGTAGTTCGCGGCAATGCTGTAATTGATGCGTCTGCTGCTTCCACGTCCGAAAGCTATGCATCCACATACCTTATCGCAACAAGCGGTGTAACACCCGTTGTTCATAAGGACAGAGTTTGCTACTTTATGACCGCTAACATCGGCGGTAAGAGTGTAAACATTTACGTTACAAATTCCAGCGTTGAAAACGGCGACGTTTACCGCTACGAGGCTGATGAGGACGGAATCCTCACTCTTGTAGATGCTCATAACGATAAGTTCGCACAGTCCGGTGAGATAAAGACCGTTATAAGCAACGCTTCATCCGCAACCATCGCAAAGGGCGAGAACGTATACTATACCCTCGCAAGCGGAACTATTGAAAACAAGTTCATCACGGATAAAGACACAATTATCGTTGTCGGTACACCCGCAGGCATCGTTTATAAGAACGGCGCTTACGCTTCCACCTTCACAGTAGAGGACGGCTCAAAGATCGTCGCTGTAATGAAGGACAGTGCAGGCTCGGTTGAGACTCTTAAGTACCTCTATATCTCGTCGGGCTCACTCGGAAGCGCAGTTGATAACTCTTCCTTCGTTCAGATCCTTGAAAATACCGCAACAGAGCAGGTCGGCGGCACTGCAATGACAGTTTATACCGTTTACAACTTCGCAAACGGCAAGGTCGAGCAGAAATACTCCGAGAATGCTTCCCTCTCTGTCGGCACGTCTTACCTCCTAAACGAAAACGGACACATCACATCCTCCGTTAAGTCTCTTTCGAGCGGTGAGGTAACAGGATATGCAGGAAATACGATCACCATCGGCACATCAACATATAATCTCGCAGAGGGCATCATTATTTCCGAAATTGAGGTTAACTCAAACGGTGAATTTGGTGCAAAGAAGCTCAGTGTTTCCGACATTTACGGAAAGAACGTAAGCTTCACCCTTGACGGCAGCTCCGTTACACGCATAATCGTAAATAACTGATCCAAAATTGGGCTCTCGAAATTCGAGAGCCCTTTCTTTTTTCAAAAAATTATAAAGTTAATATTCAGTTAATATATAACGTGTATAATTAGGTATAAACTCAGTATAAAGGAGTGATCATCTTGGATAATAAAAACACGAGCCTTTGCGGAGGATGCGCTAAAAAAACGTCTATCGGAGGCCAGGCGCTCATTGAAGGCATAATGATGAGAGGCCCCGAATATACGGCAATGGCGGTGCGTAATCCCGAGGGCGAGATAGTTCTTGAAAAATGGGAAACGAAAGTGACCTTTAAGGCAAAGTTCTTTAAGCTCCCCTTGATACGCGGAATATTTAATTTTATAGATTCTCTCCGTTTTGGCTACAAGTGCCTTATGCGCTCTGCCGAGATAGCAGGTCTTGAGGACGAGGAGCCTAAAAAGGTCAAGAAAACGGACGATGGCGATGCGGTAGAGGAAACACCCGCAGAAGCTGTAAACACGGAAGAAACGGCAAAAAAAGAGCCCTCAAAGGGCAGCAGCATAGGTATGAACATACTTATGGTCATCAGTGCCGTACTCGGTGTGCTTCTTGCCGTCGGGCTCTTTATGTGGCTTCCCGCACAGCTTTATTCCTGGCTTGAGATAGGAGTCCCCGCGCTTAAAGGAAATCCGTTCCTTCGTTCACTTTTTGAGGGTGTCCTCAGAATCGTTATTTTCGTTATATATATGGCGCTCGTCTCCCGCATGAAGGATATCCACAGAACCTTTATGTACCACGGCGCAGAGCATAAGACTATCTTCTGCTATGAGCACGGAAATCCGCTCACGGTAGAAAACGTAAAAAAGGAAAAGCGCTTCCACCCCAGATGCGGAACTTCCTTTATGATACTTATGCTTCTCGTTGGAATAATCATAGGAATGTTTATCCCCGCTACCCTTCCCCCACTTTACAGAACACTTATAAAGCTTCTTCTTCTCCCCCTCACGGTTGGCATCGGATATGAGCTTATAAAGCTTGCGGGAAGAAAGGACAACGCATTTACAAGAATAATCTCCGCTCCCGGCGTATGGCTTCAGCACCTGACTACCGTCGAGCCTGATGACGATATGATAGAATGTGCAATAAAGGCGTTCATGGAAGTCCTTCCCGAGGACGAGAAAAAGGCAGAGTGGTAAAAACAAGGCAGTTCGCAGTCTTTTGCAGGAAAATTCTTTCGGTAAGTTTTTTCCTCAAAAGTGTTGACAAAACCCAAATAATATGGTATCATATATGTCGTTGCGAAATGCCCCATTAGCTCAGCCGGTAGAGCACTTGACTTTTAATCAAGGTGTCTGCGGTTCGATTCCGCAATGGAGCACCAACAAAAAAGACCTACTTTCGTAGGTCTTTTTTGTTGCTGTTCCTTCATTCAAGGAAGTGAACCTGAAAGCCGACGGTTGCATAAACGATTACCACAAGCTCTACCCGGCTTTCCAAACAAAAATTGCTTTACAATTTTTGTTTATCGATCACCGGAATGGAGCATGGGCCAAAAAGCTATCCGAAATTCGGATAGCTTTTTGGCTTTTTATTCCACCTGTGCAAGTCTTATTATTGCGTACCAAGTGGTAGGGCCTGTAAGTCCGCTGACGGGAATCCCGTTGTTCTCCTGGATTATCCGCACCGCAGATGCAGTACCCTGCCCGTATATGCCGTCAACGGTTACCCTTGGAATATAAGAATAATTTTCGGATGCGAGGTTGATAAAGGTCTGAAGTCTGCGCACGTCCTCACCCTCTATGCCAAGCGACAGCACTCGTCCGGGGTATATCTCGGCGGCAACGTTTGAAAATTCGGGGGGAAGCGAGGTTATTATCCGCAGATAAGATTCGGTGAGGGCATTCCATGTCTCCCTGCCCACCACTCCGTCAACGGGTAGTCCTTGCTGCTCCTGAAAAGCTCTGACTGCGCTCTCGGTAGCCGAGTCAAACGTTCCAGTTAACCTCACCTGCGGTATCTCGTCATCGAAATATCCTATCACCGCAAGATAATACTGCACCACACGTACCTGAGGCCCCGTGTCCCCGGGGCCGAGATTGCTCGCAAAAATTCTGTCTATATCCTCGATAGTAAGTCCCTCGCTCTGAAGATCTGCAAGGCCTTTTACAGCATTGAAAATAGATTTTATCCTGTACCAAGTCGCTTTCCCTACGATTCCGTCGGGAGTAAGATTAAAAATACTCTGAAAGCTCTTTACTGCCTCCTCGGTCGAAGTGTTAAAGACCCCGTCGGCGGTAAGTCTCGGACGAACAGCAGGATAGTTTACACCTATCCTGTTAAGCTGCCGTTGTATCGTCCGCACGTCCTCGCTTACAGTACCGAGCCGCAAAGGAACACCGGGATAGGACGGGAGCGCTCTTGAAGTCGGCGCATTAAAAACAATATTTATATCATCACCGTAATAATTTTGAAGTATCTCATAAGGTGTAAGTCCTTCACGTGCAAGTGATACCGTTCCCCATTGTGAAAGTCCGGAACAGGTCACCTCGATACCGTCACAGTACTGCGCAAAAAGAGGCTCAACGTTTCCCTGCCTTACGATATAATCATTGAAAATATCGTCAACTATCAGGCTTATATTATCGTAAATATCTCTGCCGTTAACAAAAGACTGGTCAAAGCGTGTGGAATTCGTTATGTCGAAATCATATCCTCGGCTTCTGTAATATTCGGTGAAAACACGGTTCAGAGCAAAGGATATCTGTGCATATATATTGGCACGGAGTGCACTATCGGGCCAGGTCGGGTAAATTTCACTCGAAGCCGTATTTTTTATATAGTCGATAAAAGGGACCCTTACGTTTGGTGCGCTCGTATCGCTCGGCTCACCAAGGTGCACCGTAATAAAATCAGGAATTGTCGGAAGCGCCATATATACCTCCATATCTCTGAGTCATCTGAAGCGGCTGTATAGTTTTAATATTGGAAAATATCTCAATTTGCCGCTCGATTGTATCAAAGCGGTTCTTTTTTGCGCTCATAAAATACATCGCTGTTCTGTCGGGCTTTCCGTATTCGGTCGAATTACTTGCCGGCGGTGCAGGAAGAACTATTCCGTCAATTATTCCGCTATTGTCTGTCTCACCCTCAAAGAAAATGTAGTCAGCGCTGCCTATACGCTTTGTTATAAGCACCGATACTCCCTCTACGGGTATCGCCTGTTCACCTCTGAACGCCTGTATTCGCAGTTCTCCTCTCTCGCTGTTCTCACGCATAAAATCCTCAAAATCGCCATCAATATCCTCTTCCGGAAATTCAGTCTCGTCCTTGACAGAGCCTGAATTATTTTCTTTTTCGGGGCCATCATTTATATCGGGGAGAAATTCGTCATCTTCTTCGGGAATGTATAACGTCTCCTTCGCTTCCTCTATTGGCAGAGCAGAAGCCGGCTCGCTCCGTCTGACGTAATCTATTATGCCGTCCGCTATACCCTGTGCAAAGCTTCCCGGTGAGTTTGCCATAAGAGATGCATCCGAGGGGTTTGTGATAAATCCCATCTCAACGAGTATTGCGGGCATAGCTGTTCTTCTAAGTACGTAAAGGCCCGGCCTTGCAACAACTCCCCTACCCCTTACCCCCGTCGAGAGTGTAAGCTGCTCAAGCACGCTTCTCGCCAGCTCGTAAGCGGGTGAAGACGTGCTGTAAACGAGAACCTCGGCCCCATTTGCCTGCGGATTTACCGAAGCGTTGGTATGTAGACTTATGAAATAATTTGCCCCCCAGGTGTTCGCCGCATTTACCCTCTCGGCAAGGGAGGTCGCCACCGACGTGCCAAGCTGTGTATCCGCCGTAGGTCTCGAGAGTCTCGTCTCAAAGCCGTTTGCTCTGAGTATCGAGGATAGCCTTCGTCCTATCTCAAAAACGAGGTCCTGCTCCCTGTATCCGTTTCCCTCGGCACCTGCATTCGGGTTTACCGGATTATGCCCCTGATCGATAAAGATCTTTATTGCCATAATGATTCTCCTCCTTTAGCACCGCACCTCAAAATAGGGCGGTACAGCATCATTTACAGAATATGCACGAGAAGATAATGCGGTTAAAAAGAATTTTTTGACCAGAAAACGAATATTTTTCCTTGTTTTGACTGATATTTATAGTGATTATTATGCCGAAAGGCTGTAATAATATAATTATCAATAAAAAAGCACAAAAGGTGCATCGGGCACTCTCCCGAGGAAAGGATAAGCAAATGAAAAAAACAGCCCTCGTCCTTCTGCTCTGCATAGTCCTTACGCTTCTCGCAGGTTGCGGTGGCAGAAAGAACAACGCTGACGTCCACGTATTTTATTATACCTATAGCGACACCTATATCTCAAGCGTAAGAAACGCTCTTGACAAGAAATTAAAGGATGCAGACATCTCCTATCAAGATTACGACGGCGGCGGAAGCCAAACGATTCAGACAGAGCAGATCCAAACGGCCATCACAAAGGGCGCAAAGCTCATTATAGTAAATATAGTAAACACAGGCTCTGATGACGCCGCAAACGGCATAGTGAATATGGCAAGAAATGCAAATATCCCCGTTATATTCTTTAATCGCGAGGTATCCGACTCGGTAATTTCTTCTTATGACAAATGTGCTTTCGTAGGCACGAGAGCCGAGGAATCGGGAATTCTTCAGGGACAGATGATAGGCGAATATCTCCTAAAGAATTATGACAAAATAGACCTTAACGGAGATGGGGAGATATCATATATCCTCTTTAAGGGAGAGGAAGGAAACAACGAGGCTATCTACCGCACAAAGTATAGCGTGGAAGAAGCAAACAAGCTTCTTGAAGGTGCAGGCAGACCGGCACTTCGCTTCTACGATGCAAGTAATCCCAACGGATACCTTGTAGATAAGAACGGCCAGTGGTCTGCTGCTGCCGCAAACGAATATATGGTAACTGCACTCACCTCTTACAGCGAAGCGTCTGGGAATATGATAGAGCTTGTTATATGCAACAACGACGGCATGGCAGAGGGAGCTATTTCAGCCCTGAGCGGAGCAGGATATAACAAGGGCGGAAATTCAAAAATGATACCCGTTTTCGGAGTGGATGCGACAGATGCCGCAAAGGACCTCATAGCTAACGGAAAAATGAGCGGAACGATAAAGCAGGATGCTGAAGGAATGGCCGAAGTGATAAAGGATCTCGCAGAAAACGTAACTAAGGAGGGACAGACGCTTCTCTCCGACCTTGAGGACTACGACGTCGACGCAGGAGTGGCAAAAATAAGAATATCATATTCAAAATATCTCGGTTAAATGAAAGGTAGAGGAGCTTATGCCCGAAAAAAACATTCTTCTTGAAATGAAAAATATCTGCAAGGAATTCCCGGGTGTAAAGGCCCTCGATAACGTATCTCTTACCGTAAGAAGAGGTACCGTTCACGCCCTTATGGGTGAAAACGGTGCAGGAAAATCAACTCTTATGAAGTGCCTATTCGGCATTTACAATAAAAGCTCGGGAAGAGTCTTTCTTGAGGGTAAAGAGGTCGAATTCAGAAACGCAAGGGATGCTCTCGAGCACGGTGTTGCGATGGTGCATCAGGAGCTGAATCAAGCGACGAAACGGAGCGTTATGGATAACATCTGGCTTGGGCGTTATCCGAAAAAGCTCGGTTTTATAACTGACGAAAAAGCGATGTACCGTGAAACTAAAAAAATATTCAGCGTACTCGGTATAGATATGGATCCCCGTCAAATAATGAATACTATGCCCGTCGCCAAAAGGCAGATGGCAGAGATAGCAAAAGCAGTATCGTATGATGCGAAAATACTCGTCCTTGACGAGCCTACCTCCTCTCTTACGGAGCAGGAGGTAGAGCACCTTTTCAGAATAATAAATATGCTACGGGATCGTGGATGCGGTATAATCTATATTTCACACAAAATGGAGGAGATACTGCGTATCTCGGACGATATAACGGTAATGCGAGACGGAACGCACGTAATCACCGCCCCCGCCCATGAGATGACTATGGATAAGATAATCCATCTTATGGTCGGTAGAGCCCTAACTAACCGTTTTCCACCCAAAACCAATGAAATAGGTGATACGATTCTTGAAGTCAAGGGTCTCACGGCAAAATACTCACACATAAAGGACGTTTCCTTTAAGTTAAGGCGAGGAGAGGTGCTCGGCATAGCAGGACTCGCAGGTGCAGGAAGAACAGAGGTCCTTGAATGTCTTTTCGGCATAGCTTCAAAAACGGACGGGCACTTTTATCTTGACGGAAAAGAGATATTTAACCGCAATGCCAGAGAATCAATTAAAAACGGCTTTGCTCTGCTTACCGAGGAACGACGTGCAAGCGGAATTTTCGGTATACTTGACATTTGCGAGAATACCACCATCTCAAATATTAAAAATTATCTTTCGGGCAACGTATATCTGAACGACGCAAGTCGGCGTAAGGATACCGAAAAAATGATCAAGGCAATGAAAATAAAAACTCCCACACAAAGAACGCAGATACGCTCTCTGTCGGGAGGAAATCAACAAAAGGTAATACTTGGCAGATGGCTTCTCACCGAACCCGAAATACTGATGCTCGATGAGCCCACGAGAGGCATCGACGTCGGTGCAAAATATGAGATATACCAGCTTATAATCGATCTTGCCGCCGAGGGCAAGGCTGTGATTATGGTATCGGGAGAGCTTCCCGAGCTTCTCGGTGTATGCGACCGTATCTGCGTAATGTCAGGAGGGCTTATGGTTGGTGAAGTGGATGCAAAGAACACCTCGCAGGAGGAAATAATGACTCTTGCCGCAAAGAACGCATAAGAGGAAAAGAAAGGCACGGTTTTATTATGGAAATCATCAGAAGATTCAAAGAAATGGATAAAAAGGAACGTAAAGCCTATCTATGGGAGCTTTTTATAAACAACTCCCTTTATATTTTCCTGATAGCGGCAGTAGTCATAATCCAGTTCATTAACCCTGCATTTCTCTCGGGGCCGTCTATTGTTAATATCATATCGCTGTCTGCGGCTAATTTGCCGATAGCGCTAGGAATTGCAGGAGCAATAATCCTTACGGGTACAGACCTCTCAGCCGGTAGAATAGTGGGAGCCGTTGCCTGCGTCTCCGCTTCTCTGCTTCAGACGTCAGGCTACCCAAATAAAATGTTCCCCGGACTTGATACCCTCCCTATTCCTCTCGTTTTCCTCATCGCACTTGCCATAGGAGCACTCGTCGGACTTATAAACGGTTTTTGCACGGCACATTTTAATCTGCATCCGTTTATAGTAACCCTTTCAACACAGCTCATCGTCTACGGCGCACTTCTTATGTATCTTATGATAGGAAATAACAACGGGCAGTCCATCTCAGGCCTTGCCCCGGAATATACGGACCTTATCAAGGGCAGTTTTATATCACTTGGAAAAACACCGATACCTAATTACGTATGGTATGCACTTATCATTACAGCGCTGATGTGGTTTATCTGGAATAAGACCGCCTTCGGTAAAAATATGTTTGCCGTCGGCTCAAATCCCGAGGCTGCAAACGTGTCGGGCG
>SVUB01000032.1 GCA_015063495.1 Oscillospiraceae bacterium | reverse complement strand
TGCCGCAGTCATTCTCCTCGACATTTCCTTAAGCTCGGGTATCGTGCATATGTCCTCAAAAAAGGCATAGCATTCGTCAAGATCCTTTAGTGTGAGTATTCCATTAAAAAGTCTGTCAAGATTTTCGTCCTTTATCTTGCTCGAATCCTTCATCTTAAAGCTTCCTTTTTTCTATATTAAGCTTATCGTAGAGCTTATAGATGTCGCCCGCTCCCATCACAACGAGGACGTCGCCCTCACGGAGTTCCCCATGAAGATATCTCGCTATCTCGTCGTTTCCACCAACGTAAAGCGCTTTTTCTCCAAGAGCTCTGGCAAGGACCTCTCCGCTCATACCTCTCGTATCCGTCTCTCTTGCGGCATAGATATCCGCAAAAATGACCTTATCAGCACTTCCGAAGGCTTCTGTAAACTCATCAAAAAGCTCGGCAGTCCTTGAATATGTATGAGATTGGAAGACACAGAAAAGTCTGTCGTATCCCATTCGGCCGACGCCGTCAAGGGTGGTTTTCACCTCCGTAGGGTGGTGACCGTAATCATCGTAAACGTCAGCACCGCAAAGAGTTCCCTTGAACTCCATTCTTCTCTTTGCACCACCGTAATTTGCAAGTCCACGTGCGGCTTTTTCACCGCTTATGCCGCAAAGATGCGCCGCCGCAACAGCCGCAAGAGCATTATACACGTTATGCTCACCCGTAACAGAGAGAGAAACGTGGCAATAAAGCTCACCGCCAAAGTAAACGTCAAAATCGGGTCTGCCCTTTGGATAGCTTATATTTTTCGCCTCAAAATCGGCCTCTCTGCTTATACCAAAGGTAACTATATGTCCTTCATAAGATGAAAGCGAAAGCATAACGTCATCATCGTCTGCATTCGCAACGGCATAACCGTCCCTACCCGTAATTGAAGCAAAATTCGAGAAGGATTTTCTTATCTGCTCCATACTGTGGAAATAATCCACATGGTCCATCTCAACATTAAGAATAACTGCCAGAGTAGGATTAAAATCAAGGAAAGAATCCATATATTCGCAGGCCTCAAAGATAAAGAAATCCTCACCGCCTATGCGAAAAGCTCCGTTCATAGACTCAAGCTCGGCACCTGAAAGCACCGTCGGATCTGCCTCGGCATCCATAAACACCTGAGCACACATAGACGTGCATGAGCTCTTACCGTGCATACCGCATATTCCAAGACGGTTTTTATATCCCGTCATAACGTAGCCAAGATAATCAGCTCTCGAAATGCAAAGAAGCCCTTCCCTCTCCGCCCTTACGTATTCGGGATTATCGGGAGATATTGCAACGGTATATACCACTGCATCGTATCCGTCAAGATTTGATTCAGTGTGCTCATAGTGCATCTCTATTCCGCACGCCTCAAGACGCTCGGTAAGCGCCGTTCTCGTTCTGTCCGAGCCTCCGACCTTAAATCCTCTCTGCTTTGTTATAATAGCAAGAGAAGACATATTTATGCCGCCCGCTCCTACGAAAAATACGCTTTTACATTTTGCAAGACGGGCTCTTATTTCCTCAAATCCGAGGTGAGTATTATTTACTGACATATAAGTGTCCTCTTATATTAAAAATTTATATGAACTGCTATCGTTTTCCTTAGTCTTCACATAACCTTAACCAAAAGTTCTCAAAAGTTCACAAAAATATGTTACTTCCGTTGAATAAGTATCAAATAGTAAATATATAATAATACTGTAATTGGTAAATAAGTATTGAGATGACAATCCGGGTAGATTCTAAGGAGGTTAAAAATGGAAATCACCGATGTAAAAGTAAGAAAGCTCTTCGACGAGGGACCGATGAAGGCAATAGTATCGGTCACCTTTGACAATCAGCTTGCGCTCCACGACATAAAGGTCATAAACGCAAGAGATAAGTTCTTTATCGTTATGCCCAGCCGCAAAAATCCCGACGAGACATACAGAGATATTGCGCACCCCATAAACGCCGCATTCCGCAGTCAGCTTGAGGATGCAGTTATCGGCGCCTATGAAAAAGCTCTTGCAGAAGCCGAGCAGTTCTCCCAGGAGAGCGACGAGCAAGCAAGCTTTGCAAAATCACTCTAAAAAAGTTTTCTTCATAATTTTTCTCTTCTTTTTGCCGCAGGCTCTGCCTGCGGCGCTTTTTTATTATACCGGAATCGCTTCCATTGGCTGAGCTACTCTGTCTTTATAAGAAACACCCTCGGGTAAAATAAAATTAAAAAGTCTCGGAGCTGATTCTATATGTACACTGTTGAATTTTGCTATCTCACCGTCAACGCAGACACTTACCTCTTCACCGAAGTCTATATCCACTTCCCTGCATTTGCGGTAGACCGCCATTTTCATTATACGCTCGTTATTGATATACGTGCCTTTTTTATAACTTCCAATGAGATTTATAAAGTTAAGTCTTGATATTCTGTCTATGTAAAAAATATCGATAAGTCCGTCATCAAGTTCGGCTTTAGGTGCGGGATGAAATCCTCCGCCGTAGAAGCAGCCGTTAGCAAGAACACAAAGAAGGAGTGAGCTTTTATTCACCCGCTCACCGTCGACCGTCATACTTTTGACCTTAACGTCGGGAAGCTTTACAAATTCTGCGATAACACCTGCAATATATGCAAACTCAGAGGATATCCAGGGGCGTCTTTTTATTTTCGCTACAGTTTCGACCACAGAGCAGTCGAATCCCATATTCGCCATATTGATAGAGTATTTATCGTTTATTTTTACGCCGTCTATCTTTATCGCTTTGCCATTTATCTGTGCGGCGATATCAAAGAAAGGATCTCTGTGGTCAAAATTCTTAACAAAATCATTGCCTGTGCCGACCGGGATAACACCTATCTCTGCATTATCAAAACCAACTGTACCGTTTGCTATCTCGTTAAGCGTTCCGTCTCCACCGCAGGCGTAAAATCTTATAGGCTCGCCCTCGGATTCCTCGCAAAGTCTACGGACGTATCTCTCCGCATCTCCGATACCGAGAGAGCCATATATCTCATATGATATTCCGCATTCTTCTGCAATTTTCGGAATATCTTTTTCAAGCTCATTCTGAGAACGTCCCTTGCCCGCTGCCGGGTTTATGATGAAAACGTGCTTCACTTATATTATCCTCGCAATCAATATTATTACATAACAAGACCTATGTATTAAAACCCATCTTATAGTATAACACATATAAGCGAAAAATGCAATAATTCTTCGATGATTTTGTCATAGTGCGGACTCAAAAAGCATAGATTTTACTAAAAAACAGCTGTCAAGGAGGATTTATGGAAAATACAAACGCAGAGAGAAAGGCTCCGCCGACCGAATTTATGCTCACGCCCGAGAGAGAACGTGCACAGGTGAATTTTTTCAAGAAAAATATGTCCGTTGACCTCTCCTCCGATTTTACACTTCCCGACTATCTCCCGGAGATAAGAAAAATGCTCGGTATACACGCAAAAATATCTCCTGTTTCACGCTATATAAGCGGAAACGGCATTGAATTTTCCGGACGAGTTGATTATGATATGGTGTATATGGGTGGCGACGGAAGTCTTGCAACAGCCCCGCTCGGAGAAGACTTTAGCTTCGACGTAGTGCCCGAAGTACCAAAGAACATCGATTGGGATTCGTCAAACGATGCCACCGCAGACATAGAGACAGACATGCTTCACTGCAGAGTTACCGCGCCAAGGAAGGTGAACGTAAAGTGCAGACTTCACGCCCTTGTAAGAGCATACGGATACGACGAGCCGTGCGCCACCTTGCGTGTAACATCCCACGGGGCAGAAAAGCTGCTCTCAGAAACTAAATGTGCCGAAATTCATCGCTATATAAGCGAGGTAATAGAGCTTGGAGACGAAATTCCAGTTTCTGCATCTCCCGATAAAATACGCCCAATACTCAGCAGAGGAAACGTAAACGTAACGGAAATAACGCAGTCAGGCAGGAGGCTTAACTGCAGGGGTGAGCTTATAACGGATATAGTATACGAAAACACCGAAACAGGTGAAATAAATACCGAAAAAAGAAAGATCCCCTTCACCGAAGATATAGATATATCGGAAGGAGATAATTCTGAGGATGCCGGAGCTTCATATTCAGTGAAGGGCATTTGCGGTGATATAAAGATGATACCGGGAGAGGGAAAACTTCTCATAGATACGGAAGCAATTCTTGAAGCTGAAAAACTGAAAAATATACCTATCGGAGTCACAGAGGACCTATTTATCCCGGGAAAAGAATCAACTGTAACGTACAGAGATTTCAAATACGAAACGGCAGAAAAATGCTCGGTGGGAAAGCTTGGCGT
This sequence comes from Oscillospiraceae bacterium, assembly GCA_015063495.1. Taxonomy (GTDB): domain Bacteria; phylum Bacillota; class Clostridia; order Oscillospirales; family CAG-272; genus SIG710. Next base: position 11,978 of record SVUB01000032.1, on the reverse strand, counting down.
CAGCGGTGATATTCCCCTCTCCGAGTTCTCGGCATCCGGCAACTGTGAGGTGATAAGCTGTCATGCCACGGCACGCACAGAGGGACTAAGCACAGAGGACGGTCGTAATTTCATCACCGGAAGCTGTAAGGTATGGGTGCTTACGAAAAACGGTGACGAATACTCTTCAGGCGAGTCGGTTTTCCCCTTTAAGCTCGATACCGGTATACCCGAATGTGCAGAACCGCTCACGCTTTCCGCAAGGCCTGTTGCAATCGACTGCAAATGCCACACAGAGGGAGAGAAAATGCTCTGCGAGGCTGATATTTCCCTTCCGTACAGTGTAACGAGAGAAAAAAGCATAAGAATTGCAGAAGACATTAAAGCAGAGAATAAAGAAAACGAGCGCACCCCTAAAATAACCGTATATTATCCTACGGAGAAAGAAACTCTCTGGAGCGTAGCAAAACGCTTTGGGGTATCTCTGCGTTCCCTCGCCGAGGCAAACGATCTCCCCTCCCTAAAAGGTGAAGAACCTCTATCACAAAAGCATTTCATTATGATTTACTAACAAAAAGAGAGACCGCTACTTTTGTAGCGGTCTCGTTTTTTAATTATTCAGCGGGAGTCTGAAGCTCCTTGAAGAGATAGGTTCCTGCGTTGTCCTGAAGTGCAACGTAGAGATACTTATATGTATCCTTTTCCTTCTGTGTGTAAACAGTTACGTTAAGAGGATTCTTTTCGTTCACTGTCACAGTCTTTGCTCCAAGTCCCTTGCCGTGCTGGGTAAGGAATCCGGAAACAGTAAGGTTTTCAATCTGCTTGTCCGAATAGAAGTAAAGGACCTTATATGTTGTAAGATCGGTAGAAACGTCAAGCTTCTTTCCGTCAAGGGTGATAGTTGCATTTCTACGGTGAGCCTCACCTATCGTTACAGATCCGGGAGTATATACAACACCGTCATCACCTGTCAGTCTGTATACGAGATACTTATACTGTGCAACCGCACCCGACTGCCATGTGATAAGCTCGTTCTGAGCAGTTGTGATATAGGACTCGGACTTAAAGGATGCGCTCTTATAAGCACTTGTAAATGCCGCAGAGTCCTTAGGAAGCGTATTGGAATAGTAGAATTCAAGCTTACCTGCAACCTTACCGGTTACCTTGATTACGTCCTCGTTATTTTCGGACTTATCCACTCCGATGCTCGAAACACCGTAGGAGATCTCCTTGCAATCGATGACGATAGGCATAAACTGGGTGTTGCCGTCAAATTCAAGCATAATAGCTATATACTTGGGATCACCCTCGATGTCAAACGCACTGTTAAGGTTGGTATAAGTACCTTCGCCCATCTTGACGTTAACAGACTTCATTCTTGTGTTAGCCGCAAGAGTAAAGAGATCGGGAGTGAGAGTGTAGTTATAGTTGCTGTTCGTCTCGAAATAGTAGAGCTTCATAGGAGCTACTGCCTTTATTACGAGCTCACTTGTCTTGTCACCGTCTGTCTTGTACTTATAAGCCACAGGAGTAGTGCTCATACCTGTACCAACGTCTTTTCTCTTTACGGTAACGGGAACGTAGTTGTTACCCTTACCGTCGGTAAACATAAAGGAAACGTAAGAGCCTATTCCTTCAACCGCAGTTCCTACAGAGAAGGTGTTAACTCCGCTGGCCGAAATGGTAGCGGTATACTTACCGGACTTCGCTGCATCAAAAGCAGTATTGAAAGCATTGGGGTTATGTATATCGGTCTTATTTGTGTAAAGATACTTAAGTGTACCTTTCTCAGCGGTTTCAAATACTATAACGTCATTTCCGTTGGTCTTGTAAACTGCGGGAGTAGACTCAAAGCCTGTGCTTGTAGAGGTTCTCGACACCTTAACAGGCACGTAGGATGTACCATCGACAACGAGCATAACTACAACGTAGCTATAATCGCACTTGTTCCTTTTCATCATCTTAATGCTCTGCTCTTGGTTAGCAGGAACGTTTTTTTCGAATCCCTTGGTTCCTTCGGGAGCAGTTGCATAAGCCGTATCAAAGTAGCTTGCTGTAAATGATACAGAGCTATTTGTATAGAGCCACTTAACGGTAGCCTTCGAGGAAATAGTGAACTTAAGAACGTCCTCTCCGTCAGCTTCCTTGGAAATGTTAACAACAGGGTCAACCTTGAAGCCGTCTGTCATTGCAGGTCTCTCAAGAAGTATAGGATCGTATTCGCCACCGTTTGTATCAACGTAGAATATTACGCAGTAAACGTAACCTTCAAGTGCTGTGATAGCCTTTGTGGTCTTTGTAGATGCTGTGGTGCTTGAATAAGCAATAGTGCCCTTTATGGTAGTACCAACACCGTTATAAAGCGTTCTTGCTGCCGCATAGGTTGCAGGAACTGTTGCATCGTTAGTATAGTAGTAATAAAGTGTACCCTTTACCTTGGGTGTGAGCTTGATAACGTCACTACCGGAAGAAATTCCGAGAGTAGGAATGGTAGTGAATGCGCTCTTTGCAGCATTTCTGTCGATAACTACAGGCTTTTCAGCCGAGCCTCCGCTTACCATAGCTACTACAAGGTAAGGATAAGAAGTAAGGCTCTCGGCGCCGATAACCTCGGAGTATTCCTTATCTGCAACTACGGTTATGCTATCCTTCTTTGTTGCAGCGGAGTACTTAGAGGAGAAATCGGAAGCAGAGGGAGCTGTCTTTGTTGTGGTAAAGTAATACTGAAGTGTGCCGCTCTTATATAGCTCAAAGTTAAGATATTCAACACCGGATGCCCAGCTTGTGAATACGCCGCCCTTAAGACCTGCGGAATAAACCTCAGATGCGATGGTTGCGGAAACTCCGCTGTCCACCTTGCACTCGGAAGGCTTTATAGCACTAACGAGACCGTTAGCGTTAACCTCAAGGTAATCGATAGAGCCGTTGTCGCTGCCGTCAACGATCTTAACACCCGTAGAACCGTCAGCAATAATAAATCTCTCTACGCTTGAGCTGTTATAGAAGCTGACCTGAGCTGCAAGAGAATTAACGTTAAGCGTTTCTACCTTTGCACCCTGCTTGAGAGAAACTTCTCCCATAGCGGTATCGATATTGATCTGACTTACTTCACCGTCAGAGAATACGACGTTTGCCATGCTACGGTTGTAAACAGTACCCTCAATAGTGCAGTCAATGAAGGTAACAGTTCCGCCTGTAACGCCCTCACTTATGATAACGTTACCGGGAACGGTTACGTTTTCAATAACGACGCCTGCGGTTACAACGAGGTTGTCGCTGTCATCAAAGTCAAGAGCGTCAATATCGTCGTCCGCAATAGTTCCTGCCGCTACGGAAAGGATCTTTGCAGCCTGTGCACGGCGGAGAGTCTCCTTCGGACGGAAATTGAAAACGTTGCCGTCCTCAAAGCCGTTGATGATTCCCGCATAAGCAGCCTGAAGCACGTAATCTCTGTATTTTGCAGAGATCGTGGAGTAGTCTGCGAACTTGGACGTGGAAGCCTTATCAGCCTCGGGATAGTCCATATAAGCCATCAGAAGTGCCGCAGCCTCTTCACGGGTAAGATACTCTCCGGGAAGCATAGATATTCCGGTAAATACCTCATCGATAAAGCCCTGAGCCTTAGCCTTGCGGTAGTACTCGTAGTACCAGTCGCCGTTCTTAACGTCGGTGTAGCTTATCGTTGCTTCTTCGTCAAGACCGAAGGTCTCGACCATCATCTTGATAAACTCCGAACGCTTTACGTAGTTATTAGGACGGAACGTGTTATCACTGGTATAGCCATTGATAATTCCCTTATCCGACATATACGTTACAAATTCGTAATACCAATCGCCGTTTTTAACGTCGGTATACGTTTTTGTCGCCGATATCGAAAGGACGCAGGTTGCGAGCATAAGCATGCCGAGAAGCACTGCTAACGCTCTTCTGAAAGTTGTTTTCATGAATTTTACCTCCGTAAATTTGATTTTTCGGAAAACATCCTTTTATACGGACGTTAGAAACCGAAAAATGTTTCCGTTTTCGGCAAGAAATACAATAAAAATCGTTTTCTTCCGCCAATTACGGAATTCACAGTTTATAATAACATATTTTCCCCCCATTGTCAAGCAAAGAGTGTGTAATATTGTCAAAATATCTTATTTTTTATCTTTATATGGTAAAAAAATCTCTTACGCCTATTTATTTTTTTGAAAAAGGTGTTGCATTTGGCGGTGATCTGTGTTATAATTAACAAGAATACACATATACAATTCTAAATATAATTTGCGAGGTATAAAAAGTGAACGCAGAAAATAACAGTTACGTTGCAAACGCGGAGCTTGCCGCACTTGAAAGAAAAAAATATGACATTACCATCGGTGATCTTGTAAAAGCAGTTTTAAGTAAGCTTTGGGTGCTGATCCTTGCCGCTTTAATAGGAGCTATGGGAGCTTACTTCTTTACCATAGAATTCACCACTCCAGTATACAGATCCACTGCAAGGGTATACATAATAAACAGACAGAGCTCTATTGCAACCTCCATGAATGACCTGAATAGTGCGGTGTCGATAAAGGATGACTTCCGTGTTCTTATAAGAAGTAACGATATCTATCGCCAGGTGCTTACCCAGATCGGAGAGGACCCGCGAGCTTACCGTTCACTTGCTTCTAAGCTCTCGCTTGACAACAACTCTTCCCGTTTCGTTGATATAACAATTACCGATACAGATCCTCTCAGAGCCAAGATGCTCGCCGACGCCTTTGCAAACGTCTCGAGAATCAGGGCTAAAGAGGTCATGGGCGTAGAGGATATTACTATTGAGGAGTACGGTGAAATACCAACCTCCCCTTCCGACCCCAATATGACCAGCAATATAGTTCTCGGTATTCTTATCGGTTTGGTGATATCTGCGGGCGCCATCGTCCTTCTTTATATGTTCAATGATAATATCCGCAGTGAAGAGGATATAGAAAAAATGACAGGTCTCTGTGTGCTTGGAAATATTCCCGATATATCACTTCTCCGCAGAGTAAGAAACGCAAAGAACGCAAAGAAAAAGCCTGTGCGAAAATAAACTTTTTATCTGTACAAACAAAATATATAGAAAGGATTTCGCTCAACGGCGATAGAAATAAATAATGAATACCATCAATTTAGCTTCAAGAGTCCCGGACCGCTATGAAATAAGAGAAGCATTTAAAACTCTTCGTACAAATATACTTTTCAGCGGCTCCGACGTGAAAGTAATAGCAATTACAAGCTCCACTCAGAACGAAGGTAAAAGCTTCGTCTCCCTTGAGCTTGCAAAAAGCCTTGCAGAGGCAGGCAAAAAGGTCCTCTTTATGGATGCCGACCTTAGAAAATCAGTCATTGTAGACAGACTTACTGACGTTACCGACGTACTGGGACTTAGCCATTACCTTTCGGGTCAGGCAGAGAGTGACGATGTCATTTACTCAACACAGTATGAGAATCTTTGCATCGCTTTTGCCGGTCCCTATCCGCCAAACCCGGTTGAGCTTCTCGGAAGCAAGCGCTTCTCCGAAATGCTTGAGTATTTCCGCTCAATATTCGATTACATAATCGTTGATACTCCCCCGCTAGGTCTCGTTATTGATGCGGCAGTCGTATCAGCACAATGCGACGGTGTTGTCCTCAATATAGCAGCAAATCACGTAAGCTACAGAGAGGTTCAAGCAGTTAAGGCGCAGCTTGAGAGAAGCGGCAGCCACATCATCGGCGCAGTACTTAATATGTCCGAAACATCGTCCTACAGATACAGGTCAAATCATTTTGGCGGATACTACTACAAAAAGAATCACCAGTATGGAAACTATTACGCAAACGAAAACAAAGAGCAAAAGCAGTACGCATCTCTGAACACTTCAGACAAAAAATAAAATTAAAACAGGCTCATACGAGCCTGTTTTTTAATTCAAAAATTTTATTTCAGGAGTTATAGAAACGTTATATTGGAGAAGCTCGTCGCCCAGAAGCTCATCCTCTTTCATCCTGACCGCAGAAATACTCACGTTTCCGTACGTATTATAATAATATACACCGTGCTCCGCATCTATACAGCAGGAATATACGGTAACATCGTTTGCGCCGTCCCGAGCCTCTACACTTCCCCTCGGCATCGCCACCGATGAAAGAACGTGAAAAAACTGTGATATTCTGCTCTCCGCATCACTTTCGCAGACCGAATTGCCGAGGACAAATGATGCTTTTACAAATCTTGAGGAGCTTGAAAAATCCCCCGGAAGACCAACGGCACCAAACCCAAAGCTGAATGGATTTATCCCGATGCCTTCACAATCGGACTCAGGATTTTTATTTGAAAGTCCAACGTAATGCGCAAGATTTAAAAGATGAAAATCAAACGGCGGATTATTAGTCATAACGTTTACCGGATCATCATAGATATGCTGCCCCCGCTCGGTCGTCTCAAAGACGACCGAGCCTTTTCTGTCGGCAATATGCCAGTGGAGAGGAGAAAGCGGCATATCATCGTCAAACGGAACAGCAGTTACGTTCACTCTCGATAGTATCTCCTTGACCTCTGTTATATCCTTACATTGCCCGAGAATGAAAGGAATAAGCTCAAATGGGGAAATGTTGATCTTCTCCCCGTCAGGCTCAGGAGAATAATAAGCATTATCCGGGAAGTCCAGCCCTGCCATATAAAGTCCGTGCTCATTTGCCGCTTCACAGTATAGAGGATACCCGTCCTTTACAACTGCCATTCCTATCATAGCATGGTGGCACTTAAGCTTACCTGCCATTCTGAAATAAAAAGGATAATTTCTCGGTGTTGTGACAACTCTGAAATCAAGCTCATAATAAAGGTCCATATTCCGCCCATAAAGAGGCACGTCACCCTTCATAAAAATACTCGTACACATGTTTCCCTCCACATAAGTTTATAACTATTCTGTGCAGAAAAACAGATATTATTACGACCGGTTTATTATATTACCACGTAAACTTTGAAACCTCACCCGTTTTCTCGACAGAAATAAGCATTCCGTCTCTGTTAAAGGTGTGTCGGTAAGTATTAGTTGCGCCGGATATTTTTAGCTTGCGGTCTTCGGGGGCAAATTTCACATCCGAAATATACTCGGTATTCCAGATCATCTCTCCCTTATCACTTATCGCAAATTTACCACAGAGAGAACTCGGGACCGAATAAAATTCGCTTGGCACACCTGTATCACTATCGCATACAAGAAGAACAGCGTAGTGATTTTCCTGATAAACTTCAAGAAGTTTCTCATGTATACCATTGAATGTATACTCTTGGTATCCGTCTTCACGGACCTTTACTTCAAATAAGTCTCTATTTTCGTGAATTATACTATATCTCCAAAGTCCTACGTCACTATCACACTCAACATCTTTATCTTCCTTCGGTATAGCATAAGCGCTTATATATATCTTGCCGCCATAACCTATCATATCATAAAGAAAATATGACATATCCTCTGAAGTATAAGAAAAGGTATCAACAATTTCGCCGTCAGACGAGATCTTGAGTATTTTATCAGGAGAATCAAATTTATCAATAAGAATAAGGTATTCTTCACCAAATTTAACTATACCTTGAATATAACCATATATCCCAATGGTAGATGTTTTCTTGTATAAAACATTACCCTGCATATCAAGTTTTGAAAATATAAGATCGACCAAATTTCCGCGAGAAAAAACAGTCATTCCATCATCGGTGTCGAGAACCCTAACTATAAAATTACGATCATATTCATTAAATACTTTTCTCCATTGGCTTTCTCCGCTATCAGCATCAAGAAGTTCGATAAAAGCATGCGAATCAGCAAAAGGTCCGGTTTCAATGGTAATGCCACCGTGAACAGCTATATATTCACCATCACCAACAATAGAATAGTTATCTATCCAAGCATATGGAATAGATAATATTCTTTCCCAAACTTTTTCTCCGTTGACGTGTTTTTCAAATACGACCTCACTTGTCGGTGTGCCTGATTTAACACGAACACCGCCATCAATAATGTAACCTTCATATGTCACTCCGCTTGGGACGTAATATTCCAGCTTATCCCATACTTCTTTCAGCTCTTCTGGCGTCGGGCTGTCGTGAAGGAGCTCATATCCGACGACGGTATTTGAGAGCACGTCCGCCGTTTTTTCATAAACAAACCTTTCGGTCTTTATATCTCTGTATATCTTCTTTATCTCGGATCGGCTTAACCCTCCAAGCGAAAGAAAATGCTCTTCAAAGAAATCAACGGCGTCGTTGTATTCCTTTATCTCAGCGGCACATCCAACAAGTGTCCCGAGAATTGCTACAGCAAGTGTTATCAAGATAATACGTCCTTTTATCCCAAGCCCGTGATGTCTCACAGGACGTTTTTCCAAATATTCATAGCACTCCGGAAAAATCTCTTCTTTTTTCGGCAATTCAACGCTGTCAAGACTTGATAACACCCTTTTGATATCGTTCTTTTTCATCCCAAATCACCTCCGTTAATACTTTTCAGCTTTTTCATAGCTCTTTGGTAACGCTTTTGGGCGGCGAAAACGCTTATACCCATAGCTTTTGCCGCATCGATGTAAGAAAGCTCGGCATATATGCGAAGAATTATTATCTCTCTTTCATCCTCTTCAAGTGCAGAGAGCAGTGCTGCGGCATCAGATGCAATATATCGCTCTGCATCCTCTTTGCTCTCATTGCTTTCTATGTATCTCAGCGTTTCATCATCAAGAGAAATATAATTTTTTCGTTTTCTTAAAATATCGAGCGAATTATTTCGTGCCATAGAGAGTATCCACGCTTTAGGATTTGTGCCCGCCCTGTATGAGTCCGAATATTTAACGATATCTATCATCGTCTCCTGTAAAACATCCTCGGCATCGGCACGGTTTTCGGTAACACCGAGAGCTATGGAAAATATCATCTGCGCCATATTATCATATATCACCGAGAGAGATTCCCCGTTACCTTCAGCTATCTCGAATATAGCCTTTTCTATCTCTTTTTCAAGTCGCCGTTTTTCGCCCACTCTCTCACCTCCTCTGCTTATATAGCGTTTTAGAAAACCGATTTTGGACATAAATTTTCTAAAAAATGAAAAAATGAGCCCGAAGGCTCATTTTTTCTATATCAATATTATTAGTGAACGATGCAACGCTCTGTATCCTTATCAAAGATATGGATTCTGGATGTATCGAATGCAACCTTGATCTCGTCACCTGCTCTGGAGGTGGAACGGGATGAAACTCTTGCGATAAGGTTTGTTTCACCAACGCTGAGGTAGAGATAGATCTCTGCACCCATAAGCTCTGTAACTTCAACAGACGTGTCAACTACAGAATCTGCGAATGTTGCAAGGTGTACAGGCTCATCGTGGATACACTCGGGACGGATACCGACGATAACTTCCTTACCAATATATTCGTCAAGAACGCCCTCTGCAGTCTTCTCTGCGGGGAGCTTGATGGAAATTGTCTCTTCAAATGTGAAGAATACGTCGTCACCCTTCTTTGTGAGAGAACCGTTGATGAAGTTCATCTGAGGTGTTCCGATAAATCCTGCAACGAAGATGTTGCAAGGCTTGTCGTAAAGGTTCTGAGGTGTGTCAACCTGCTGGATAACGCCGTCCTTCATTACAACGATACGGCTTGCCATGGTCATAGCCTCGACCTGGTCGTGAGTAACGTATACAAATGTTGTTCCAACGCTCTTATGAAGCTTTGTAAGCTCTGTTCTCATGGCTGCACGGAGCTTTGCGTCAAGGTTAGAGAGAGGCTCGTCAAGAAGGAATACCTTAGGATAACGCACAATAGCACGGCCGAGAGCAACACGCTGCTTCTGACCACCGGAGAGAGCCTTCGGCTTTCTGTCGAGAAGGTGGGTGATATCAAGTATACGAGCTGCTTCTTCAACTCTTCTCTTTATCTCTTCCTTGGGTGTCTTGCGGAGCTTAAGTCCGAAAGCCATATTATCAAATACAGACATGTGAGGATAGAGCGCATAGTTCTGGAAAACCATCGCAATATCTCTGTCCTTAGGTGCTACGTCATTTACAAGTCTGTCGCCGATGAAGAGCTCACCCTCGGAAATCTCCTCAAGACCTGCGATCATACGAAGAGTTGTGGACTTACCGCAACCGGAAGGGCCGACAAGAACGAGGAACTCTTTATCCTTGATCTCAAGGTTGAAATCGGAAACGGCTGTTACACCGCCGGGGTACTTCTTGTAAATATGCTTAAGGGAAAGGCTTGCCATTTTTATCCTCCTTGAATTAGAACCGCCTTGATACGATTCAAAAAAATGTAATATTTAACAGATATATTATATCAAATCTCATTCCAAAATGGAAGTGGGTAATCTTCCAAACTTCATACTTGATATTTGTGCATTTTTCACAAAATTCTCTCACTTTTAACAATAAATTAAAATTTCAGAAAAGTTTTGTTAATCTGTTAGGATTTGATATCCTTCATCGAAAGGCTTATCCTCTTTTTTGCGACATCTACCGACAAAACGCGAACATTTATGATATCGCCCACCGAAAGAACCTCAGACGGGTGCTTTATGTATTTGTCACATATCTGCGAAATGTGAACAAGTCCGTCCTGATGAACTCCTATATCAACAAACGCACCAAAGTCAATAACGTTTCTGACTGTTCCTACAAGAACCATCTCGGGCTTAAGGTCCGAGAGATCAAGAATATCGTCACGAAGAACAGGAGGCGGTGTTGAATCACGCACGTCTCTACCCGGCTTCTCAAGCTCACCTATAATATCGAGCAACGTAGGTTCACCCACATCAAGCTGTTCCGCAACGTTCTTCACACCCTTTGACATTACCTTTGAGCGAAGGTCCGAAAGCTTATTACCTCTCACGTCATCGGCAGTATAACCGAACATTGCAAGAAGAGCCTGTGCCGCCTCGTAAGATTCGGGGTGAACTCCCGTATTGTCGAGTATTTCGGAGGACGAAGGCACTCTCAAAAATCCTGCACACTGCTCATAGGCCTTTGCACCTATCTTTGGAACCTTGAGGACTTGCTTTCTTGAGGTGAATTCACCGTTTTCTTCACGGTATTTAACTATATTCTTTGCTGCCTGTGCGCCTATACCCGCTATATAAGAAAGGAGAGAATGTGACGCAGTATTAAGGTCTACTCCGACGCTGTTAACGCAATTCTCGACTACACCTCCAAGCGCATCGTCGAGCCTTGCCTGCTTCATATCATGCTGATACTGGCCTACTCCGATAGCCTTCGGGTCTATCTTTACAAGCTCTGCAAGGGGATCCTGAAGACGTCTTGCAATAGATACTGCAGAACGCTGTGTAACGTCAAAATCGGGAAATTCCTCTGCCGCAAGCTTTGAAGCGGAATAAACCGATGCTCCCGCCTCGCTTACCATAACGTATTTGACTGCACCGTCAAGCTCCTTTATGGTATTAGCGATAAATATTTCACTTTCCTTTGAAGCTGTACCGTTTCCGATAGCGACTATGTCGATTCCATACTTTTTAATAAGAGAAAGTACCTTCTTGCGGCTCTCCTCTATGCGTTCCTGAGGCTTTGTTGGATATATGACCGCAGTATCGAGCACTTTTCCCGTCTTATCTACCACCGCAAGTTTACAGCCTGTTCTGTAACCGGGGTCGTAACCAAGAACAATCTTGCCCTTAAGCGGAGCCTGCATAAGAAGATTCTTCAGATTGACCTCAAAGTTAACGAGTGCTCCCTCTGCGGCGTTATCAAACATATCCGAGCGGATCTCTCGCTCAACCGAAGGCTCTATAAGCCTGTCGTATGAGTCGAGAATAGCGCTCTCAATATATTTCTCCGCAGGGCTCTTTAGGTTAGTTATTACAGAGCTGAAAAGGTAGTTCAAAACTATATCCTTTGAAACCTCAATAGATACCTTCAGCTTTTCCTCCTTCTCACCTCTGTTAACGGCAAGAACTCTATGCCCGGGCATAGACTTAAGTCCCTCGCTGTAATCGTAATACT
>SVUB01000031.1 GCA_015063495.1 Oscillospiraceae bacterium | reverse complement strand
AGTGGCAGAAGTAAACAAGAGCGCCGCAAAAGAGTCGGGGAACCGACGGTTCCCCCTCTTTTGTATCTCCCCCTCCTACCGCTTCGTTCATTCACCTATCCCCGTCTCCCTTTTGCGCCCTGAAACGAAAGGCGCAAAAGCGTCTTCATACGCTCGCTTTACTCTCGCTTCCGCTCGGCGAGCTATCCAATGTTTTTACTTATTAAGAAATCACTCTAAATAAAGAAAAGCATAATTTCAAGTGATAAACATTTAGTTTTGATAACGAAAAAAACGCTTTCTCCCATCGACTTTTGCGCCGGTGCTTTTTGGCGCAAAAGGACGACGTAGGGAGTGGGAGTGAGCACGTTTTTCCGTGCGTCGAGTCTCCGCTAGGTAGGAAAGGGGATGCCCAAGGGGAAAACCTCGGTTTTCCCTTTGGTGTGTCTTTTGCTTCCTTTGGGGCATGCCAAAGGAAGTGCCGCGCGGCATGAGCGCTTTCCCCCAGCGGCGGGAGCGTCAAAAAAATAAAGATTTTCTGTAAGATATTATTTAGAGCTATCAAAAATGCCGCACAGCATGAGTGCACTCCCCCACCCCAGCGGCGGGAGCGTAAAAAAACAAAGAATTTCTGCAAGATATTATTTAGAAAAAGCTACTTACCCCCCAATGTTTCACATGAAACATTCCCCCACTCCGACCCAACGTTTCACGTGAAACACCTCACCCCGCCTTTCTTGGATGCGGAATATTTATCTCTATCGTAACCCCCGATTCATCTTCCCTGCGCCTTGAAGATATCTCCACACCGGCCGATTTTACAATATCAAGTGCACGGTCGAGACTGTTGTAAAAGAGGCGGATATCCTTTATTATCGGTATTTTTCGGCTTGATGGCGGCGTGTCAGCAATTTCCTCGTGCTCGGTCTCCTTCACCTCAATAAGCTTTTCAACATAGCTTTCTGTCGCACTAACGTTCATATGCGCCGCAATTACTACCTTTATCGCCGAAATTCTTTCCCCTGCGCCCGTCAGCTTCAAGATCGCCCTTGCGTGTCTTTCCGTCAGGTGATTTTCGAGTATCAGCCTTTCCTCCTCTTCCGAGTAGCGCAGAAGTCGCAGCTTATTTGCAACGGCGGACTGACTCATCGAAAGTCTTTTTGCGACTTCTTCCTGGGTCAGCTTAAAATCATTTATCAGCTTGCGTAAAGCTTTTGCGGTCTCAAATATGTTTAGATCCTCACGCAGCAGATTTTCGATAAGTGCAAGTTCTGCGGATTTTTTATCGTCCGCACTTATAATAATGCAGGGAACGCTCGTCATTCCAAGCATTTTGGCGGCTCTGAAGCGCCTTTCGCCGGCAATTATCTCAAAGGTCGGCAAGGCGGACACCTCGGCGGCCTCTTCCTTTTCGGCTCGACATATCATTCTTACCGTCAGAGGCTGGAGTATACCGTATCTTCTTATAGAATCGGCAAGTCTTATCGTGGCATTGGATTCAAACACAGCTCTCGGCTGAGAGCGATTCGGCTTTATCCTCGAAACGTCAATGTTTACCACGCTTGCGCCGTCTGCCCTCTGCCTGTCCTCCGCCTTTCTCCTTGATACCTGTCGCCTGAAAAGCGACCTTGCATCAGGTCTCCATTCATCGCCGGGGCCCTTCCCCGGCACTTCCTTTGTTAGCATAATTTCATTTTCCGTCATTAAAACGCACTTCCTTTCCTTTCTTTTGGTGGCACTATAATAACATATTTTTTCTGCCGATACGCTCGTTTTATGAGTCCGCTTTTTATGTGATTTCTTGCCTTTTTGGAGCTATAAATGTTCGGCTTTGCCCGGAAATAACGAAAATTTAGGCTGTGGCACAGAAAAATAGATAACACTTTGTTTTTTCGGGACGAGAAATGAAGAAAACTTTTTAAGCACCAATTTTTATAAAATATCGGTGTATCTTTTAATAAATATTAAATAATTAAAAATAAACTTGAAAAAAGAAGAAGTAAGTGTTATAATAATCGGTAGATATTAAGAACGACGGGGGTATATATGGGAAAGATAATAACCTTTGCAAACCAAAAAGGCGGCGTCGGAAAGACGACCTCTGCCGTAAACGTTGCAGCTTCACTCGGAATTCTCGGGAAAAAGGTGCTTCTTGTGGACCTTGACCCCCAGGGAAACTCAACGAGCGGTGTCGGTGTTGCAAAAAAATCACTTAAAACCACCTCCGCGGAGATGCTTCTCGACGGTGTGGCGGCATCGGATGCGATAATAAAGACGAAATTTGAAAATCTCTCCGTCATCCCTGCAAATATAAGCCTTGCGGGAAGCGAGCTTGACCTTTTCCAGGTAGAGCACGGCGAGAGATGCATGAAGGAAGCGCTTGCTCCCGTCAAAGATGATTACGATTACATAATAGTTGACTGCCCTCCCTCGCTCGGAATGCTTACTCTTAACGCACTCGTCGCCTCCGACGGTGTCGTCGTTCCTATGCAGTGCGAGTTTTACGCACTCGAGGGACTGTCACAGCTTATGATAACTATCGGCAAGATAAAGCAGCAGTATAACCCATCGCTTTTCGTCTGCGGAATACTCGTAACGATGTATAACGGCAGACTTGTGCTTTCGATGCAGGTCATCTCGGAGCTTAAAAAGCACTATTCCGATAAGCTCTTTAGAACGACGGTATCAAGAAACGTCCGTCTTTCCGAGGCGCCCGGCTTCGGAATGCCCGTATATTATCACGATAAGCTCTCAAAGGGTGCGGCTGAATACCTTGACGTCGCAAAAGAGCTCTCGGAGCGAATCTGAATAAGGAGAAGTTAAAATGGCAAGAAAAAGCGGCCTCGGCAGAGATTTCTTCTCTGTGCTTGAGGACAATATGACTGAAAATAAACGCGGAAACGTCACAACGCTTCGGATTTCCGAAATAGAGCCGAGACAAAATCAGCCCCGTAAAACATTTGAAGAGGAGAGTCTTCGTGCTCTTGCCGATTCGATAGCGGAGCACGGTGTCCTTCAGCCAATCATCGTAAGAGAAAGTGCGAGCATAAATGGCCTTTACGAGATAATCGCAGGTGAGAGACGCTGGAGAGCATCGAAAATGGCGGGGCTTTCGGAGATCCCCGTAGTAATTTTTGACGGAAACGATCTAAAGGCTGCACAGGTGGCAATAATAGAGAACGTACAGCGTGAAAACCTCAATCCACTTGAAGAAGCACTTGGATACAGAGATCTTATCGAGCGTTTTGACCTCACGCAGGAGCAGGTTGCGGCGCAGGTGGGTAAAAGCCGCCCGACAATAACTAATATGATGCGTCTGCTTGAGCTTCCCGAGGAGGTGCTCGAGATGCTTAAGGATGGCAGAATAAGCGCAGGCCACGCAAGAACGCTCCTTTCACTTAAAAACAAGGACGATATGGTAACTCTTGCGAACAAGATATATATGAGAGGACTCTCGGTAAGAGAGATAGAGGCGGCCGTTAAGCGAATGAACTCGGAGAGCGAGCGTGAGGATCGCGCCGATGCAAGAGAAAGCAAGAAAAACGAGCAAACGTCGGTATATCTGCGTGAGCTTGAGAGAAAGAGTATGTCGATGCTCGGCAGGCGAGTAAGAATTCACAACGAGCCGAAAAAGAGAACTCTCGAGCTTGCATTCGTTGACAGCGAGGACCTTGCGGCAATTCTTCGCAAGCTCTGCGGAGACGAGCTTTTTGACGACGATAACTAAAAAAACGATAACTAAAAAATGAGATTTATATAAACGAAAGGGACTAAATAAAATGCTTGACATCAGATTCATCAAGGAAAACGCAGAATACGCAAAGGAAAGACTTAAAACAAGACAGAAGGATTACAGCGCAGAAATAGACGAGCTTATCGTGCTCGACGGTGAGCGCAGAGCCCTTATTGCCGATACCGAGGCAAAGAAGGCTGAGCAGAATAAGATATCTAAGGCTGTTCCCCAGATGAAGAAGGAGGGCAAGGACGTTGCTCCTATCTTTGCTGAGATGAAGGCTCTCTCCGAGAAGGTAAAAGAGGATACCGACCGCATCGACACGATCGACGCACGCATGAAGGATCTTCTTCTTTCCATACCCAATATTCCTAACGCTACCGTTCAGGAGGGTGCGGATGACGCTGACAACGTAGAGCTTCGCCGCATAGGCGAGGTGCGTCGCTTTGACTTTGAGCCGAAGGCTCACTGGGACCTCGGTAAGGCACTGGGTATCCTTGACCCCGAAACTGCGGCAAAGGTATCAGGCCCCCGTTTCCATTTCTACCGTGGACTCGGCGCAAAGCTTGAGCGTTCTATCATTTCCTACTATCTTGACACACATACACAGCACGGCTATACGGAAATCTTCCCGCCCTTTATGGTAAACCGTGACTCTATGAGAGGTACGGGACAGCTCCCCAAGTTTGAGGAGGACGCATTCAGAGTTGCAAACAACGACTGCTTCCTTATCCCCACGGCAGAGGTGCCCGTAACCAATATGCACAGAGACGATATTCTTGATGCGGCAGACCTTCCGATCTCCTACTGCGCTTATTCCGCTTGTTTCCGTGCAGAGGCAGGAAGTGCCGGCAGAGACACAAGAGGTCTTATCCGTCAGCATCAGTTCAATAAGGTAGAGCTTGTTAAGTTCACCACCCCCGAGACCTCATACGACGAGCTTGAAAAGCTCACAAACGACGCAGAGAGAGTTCTCGCAGGTCTTGGACTTCCCTACAGAGTAGTTTGCCTCTCCACGGGCGACCTTGGCTTCTCGAGTGCAAAGACTTACGACATAGAGGTCTATATGCCCTCTTACGACAGATACGTTGAGATAAGCTCCTGCTCTGATTTCGAGGATTATCAGGCACGCAGAGCTAATATCAAGTACAGACCTGCTCCCGGTGAGAAGCCGAGACTCGTTCACACACTTAACGGCTCGGGTGTTGCTGTCGGACGTACGGTTGCGGCTATCCTTGAGAACTATCAGAACGAGGACGGCTCTATAACTATTCCCGAGGTGCTTCGTCCTTACATGGGCGTTGACGTTATCCCCGCTCCCGAAAAATAATTGCAGATAAAAAGAAGGAGGAAAAATGCTCATAAGAAACACTCTCCTTGCCGCAGAGACTATTGCGGAAGAAGGTTTTAAGATGACGTTAAAGGATTATATATTAGAGTTCCTTTACGAGGGGTCGGGTACTCAATATGAGAATTTCTCCTTCGGAAACCCACTCGCTACATACAGAATGATAATAATTGCCATTGCGCTCGGACTCATTATCGCCACCGTGGCGGTGTTTGTTGGGCGTAAGGTGTCGGGTGAGCTTGTCAGAAGGCTTTATGCCGAAAAAGCGTTCTCACCTGATAAGGCAAAGACTCTCTCAGAGCTTGGTCTTGGCAGCAGAAGGGCGCTCCGCCACTCCCTGCGCCACGGAAGCCTTAAGAGAATGATAGGCTGTACCGAGAGGGATAAGCATAACGATATGATGCTTGAGGCTATCGAGGGCAAAGTGGGTGAGAGCACAACTGGCGGTGCAAATGGCAAAAAAATTGCAAAAAAGCAAGACAAAAAGCCTATTATAGCCGACTATATTCCCCACCCGGAGAAAGACAGCTATTATCTGCCCGAAGACAAAGCAGAGTCGCTCCAAAAGCTCTTTTCCGAGAAGGGCAACGGCATACCGTCGCTTATACTGACGGTAGTGCTCTGTATTCTCGGCTCGGCACTTCTTTTTGAGCTTGTGCCGTCTATGCTTAAATTTCTTGACGTAATGCTCTGATAAAAACTTGGAGGAAGAAGATATGAACCGTGATACGCAAATGAAGCAGGGGACAAGACGCCGTCCTTACAAGCGTAAGACTGCACTCTCAACACTTCTTAGAATTTTCATTATTGCTCTTATATGCACAGCCGTTATCATCGGAGCGCTTTTTGTGAGCGGAATAAGGCTTATAGAGGAGCAGACCTCGGAGGGTGAGACTATAAAATTCTTCGGCAGAGTTGTCGAGGGCAAGCCTTATAGCGGAACGATATATTATCCGAGCGGTCTTACGGCAAAGCTTGAGGGCTCGGGCGACACGCTTTCTTATTCCGACGGCTCGGTATACACGGGCGGCATTGAATTTCTGCTCCGTGACGGCGATGGTGAGATGAAATATGCAAACGGAGACGTTTACACGGGCACGTTTGACGGTGACGTAATAACGGGAAGCGGAAAATTCGTCTTTGCAAACGGTGACGTTTACGAGGGTGAGCTTATAAGCGGTCTCAAGAACGGCTACGGGACATATACTTGGGCGGACGGCTCGTATTACACGGGACTTTTTAAGGACGACCAGAGAAACGGCGCAGGATTTTCGCACTGGGCAGACGGTTCGAGCTATGACGGAACTTACGTTAACGGCGTAAAGAGCGGTTCGGGAACGTTTACCTTTGCAAACGGCGATATTTATACCGGTGAATACGTCAATGACCAGAGAAGCGGTAAGGGAACCTACAGCTGGGCAAATGGCGAGAGCTACACGGGTGAATTTAAGGACAACACGCTGAATGGCGAGGGAACGTACACGTGGGCGTCGGGAAGGACGTACACGGGCGTCTTTGAGAACGGCAAAATGGTTGCAACGGAAGCCGGAGACGACGTTTCCGCACCGCAGCAGTAATATAGAGAAAAGCACCGAGTCAAGCTCGGTGCTTTTTCTTTTTGAAACTGACATACAGAGCGTAGCGAAGAAGCTCATAAGGGGAAAGCAACTTTCTAAATGTTATTTAACGGAAATTCTTTATTTTTTTGACGCTCCCGCCGCTAGGCTCCTTCTTTGTCAAATCACAAAGAAGGCAAAAGATTCCCAAAGAGGAAAACCAAGGTTTTCCCCTTGGGCATTCCCTTTCCTGCCTAGCGGAGAACCGACGCACGGAAAAACGTGCTCACTCCTACTCCCTACGTCGTCCTTTTGCGCCAAAAAGCACCGGCGCAAAAGTCGATGGGGGAAGGCGTTTCTTTTCGTTATCAAAACTAAATGTTTATCACTTAAAATTATGATTTTCTTCATTTAGAGTAATTTCTTAATAAGTAAAAACATTGGATAGCTCGCGTCGCCCTGCGACAGTAAAGCGAGCGTATGAAGACGCCTTTTGCGCCTTTCGTTTCAGGGCGCAAAAGGGAGTACGGCTGCGGAGAGACGAACGAGGCAGTAGGAGGGGGAGATACAAAAGAGGGGGAACCGTTGGTTCCCCGACTCTTTTGCGGCATTCTTTCTCCTATTTCTGCTGCTGTTGGCAGAAATAGGACGCCGCGCGGCGTGAGCGCATAGAAAATAACATTTTCCTGTTAAATAACATTTAGAAAATGTTACTTCCCCTCCATACCACCCGCCCGGCATGAGGGCATAAGAAATATAACAACTTTCCGTTAAATAACATTTAGAAAAAGTTACTTTCTCTCTGTGAGATTCTTCGCTTCGCTCAGAAAGCCCCACCACGGCGTGAACCCAAAGAAAATAAAGAAAAATCCCTTGACATATTGACAAAATAGGTGTAAAATATAATAAGGCGTATTATTATTTATATATACGACCCGAAATAAAGAAGTTGGAAAAATAAAATTAAGGAGGTGTATTATGGGCGATTATTTGATCCCAATAATAAGCGCAGCGGCTGCACTTGTTATCGGTCTCATTGTGGGAAGCATTCTTCGTAAAACGCTTGCCGAGGGTAAGATAGGCTCTGCCGAAAGAGAAGCAAAGCGTATCGTTGAAGCCTCGAAAAAGGAAGCGGACGAAATAAAGAAGGAAGCCGAATCCCGCAAAAAGGAAGTTCTCATCGAAGCAAAAGAAGAGATACTCCAGAGCCGAAACGAAGCCGAGCGTGAAATGAAGGAAAGACGCAAGGAGATCTCAAATACCGAGCGCCGCCTCTCTCAGAAGGAAGATAACCTCGATAAGAAGACCGAGGCCCTTGAGAGAAAGAACGAGCAGCTTGATAACAAGATCAAGGAAAACGAAGCGGAAAGAGAAAAGATCAAAGAGCTTTTCAGTATCCAGCTCAAGCGTCTTGAGGAAGTGTCGGGATATACTGTAGAGCAGGCTAAGGCCGAGCTTATCGAGCGAGTAGAGTCCGAGATAAAGGACGAGCTCGCAAAGAAGATGATAGAGCTCGAGGAGCAGTTCAAGGAAGAATCCGACGCAAAGGCAAAGAACATCATTTCTCTTGCAATTCAGCGCTGTGCGGCAGACCACGTTGCCGAGGCTACTATATCCGTCGTTGCTCTTCCCAATGAAGAGATGAAGGGTAGGATCATCGGTAGAGAGGGTAGAAACATCCAGAAGCTTGAAACGCTTACGGGAGTCGAGCTTATTATCGACGACACACCCGAGGCTATCACGCTCTCAGGCTTTGACCCCGTCCGCCGTGAGGTCGCAAGACTTGCGCTTGAAAAGCTTATTCTTGACGGAAGAATCCATCCCGCAAGAATTGAGGAAACAGTTGAAAAGGCAAAGAAAGAAGTCGAAGCATCTGTCAAGCAGGCAGGTGAAAAGGCAGTATTTGAGGTTGGCGTTCACGGCATAAGTCCCGACCTTGTTAAGCTTCTCGGCAGACTTCGCTACAGAACCAGTTACGGTCAGAACGTGCTCCAGCACTCAATAGAGGTTGCACTTCTCTCCGGAATTATCGCAGACGAGCTTGGTGTTGACAGCACTGTCGCACGCCGTGCAGGTCTTCTCCACGATATCGGAAAGGCATTCCCGCACGACGTTGAGGGTACTCACGTACAGATAGGTGTTGAGGCGGCACGTAAGTTCAAGGAAAGCAAGGAAGTTATCCATGCAATCGAGGCACACCACAATGACGTTGAGCCTCAGACTATTATAGCCGTTATAGTTCAGGCGGCTGACGCAATTTCAGCGGCAAGACCCGGTGCTCGCCGTGAAGACCTTGAAAACTATATCAAGAGACTCCAGAAGCTCGAGGAGATCGCTACGGGCTTTGAGGGTGTCGATAAGGCGTTTGCTATTCAGGCGGGCAGAGAGATCCGTGTAATGGTAAAGCCTGAAGAGGTTAACGACGACGGAATGAAGGTCATCGCACATCAGATTGCCGTTAAGATCAAGAACGAGGTCAAGTATCCCGGCCAGATAAAGATAAATCTGATAAGGGAGAGCAGAGCAGTAGATTACGCAAAGTAAACGCTCTGGGCCGAACTCATAAGTACCGAAAGGTATAACATATATTTACATAAAACCACGAGGGTAATAAAGAAAGCGGCAGAGCCGCTGTGTATTATATAATATGAGTAAAAAGGGGCTGAGTCAGATTGACTCGGCCCCTGATTTTTATGCAGAGATGTTTTTTGAAATAAAAATAAGCTAAAGAAGGTCGGATAAGCACTTTTTTAACCCCTTCGGCATAGAAATAGTATAAATAGAGCAGAGGGGGAGAGAGATGTTACTTATAAAACCATATGACAGAGCAAGGGCGGTGGAGTACGCACGGCGATGGGCGCTTGACCGCAATCCGTTGTTTACGGATTTTACGGGGCAAGGGGGAAATTGCACGAATTTTGTTTCGCAGAGCGTGCTTGCAGGGAGCTGCGTAATGAATTACACGCCGACGTTTGGATGGTATTATATTTCGTCGACCGACAGAGCACCGTCCTGGACGGGCGTTGAATTTTTCTATGATTTTATGACCACAAACGACGGTGTTGGGCCTTTTATGAGGGAGGTGCGGCGACGCAACGTAGAGGTCGGTGACGTGATACAGCTTGCAAACGAGGACGATGATTTTTATCACACGCTTATCGTGACGGGATTTGATGGGCAGGCGATACTTGTTTCGGCGCAATCCGACGATGCGCTTGACAGAAGGTTAAGCTCCTATAACTATTTTTCTTTGCGGTATCTGCACGTCGAGGGCGTGAGGGTGGAGTATCCCGATGATACCTGCTTTGAGGGCCTCATCGAGGGAACGTCGCTACCAATGCAGATGATGTAAAAAAAGAGCCACATTTATTGTGGCTCTTTTTTTATTCACCAAGCTTCGTCTCCCACGTTTCAAACTGAAAACAAAGATTCGCAGTGTTGTGTGAATCACTCGATAAAATAAGCTTTCCGCCCTTTGAAAGAATATACTCCCTAAGAGACGCCGAGGGATAAGGCTCTGTGCGGTACCCTCTCGCAATCGCTCCCGTATTTACCTCAAAAGGAATACCAAGCGGCAAAAGTGCGTCCACCGCACCCCTTGACGCTTCTATATACCTCGGATCGCTCTCATCAAAGAGCTTTCCGCCCTCGTTGAATTTCGTTATTACGTCGATATGGCCGATAATGTCTATCTTCTTTTCTGCAAGAGTACGCACCGTGCGGTAATATTCCTCGGCAAAAGCGAGATAGTCACCGCCAAAATAGTCACGGCAAATGCCCTCAAAGCGTGCCGCCTCGTCAACGGGGAGATACTCCCCCCCGACCTTTACATAGTGAACCGAGCCGATAACGTAGTCAAAGCCCTCGACCGACTGCTCCGAGTAAGCGTCAAGCTCGATGCCGAGAAGAATATTCAGTCTTCCCTTATACTCCTCCTTAAGCGCCGCTATCTCCTTTTTATATAACTCCGTTCCCTTCTTTGACATACAGTATCTTTCGTCAAAGAAAGTATAGCTGTGCCCCGAAAAGCCTAGCGTTTTCATGCCGAGTTCAAGAGCTGCCTCTGCCATATCCCGAGGAGTATCTCTACCGTCGCAGTAGGTCGTGTGTGTGTGAAGATCCTTTAATATCATTTAGTCATCTTCTCCTGCTTTACCTTGTGGTCGATAACGTGTCTTGATGCAAGCTCACGGTGTATTTCCTCAAGCGATATGCCAGCCTCGGTCATAAGCACCATAACGTGATAAGCAAGGTCTGCTATCTCATATACCGTCTCGGCTCTGTCCTCTGCCTTTGCGGCAATAATTACCTCTGTGCACTCCTCACCGACCTTTTTTAGTATCTTGTCAAGTCCCTTTTCAAAAAGATAGGTGGTGTATGAGCCTTCCTTTTTGTCTGTCTTTCTGCCCTCGATGAGCTTCATAAGGCCGTCAAGTGAAAATTCGTGGAGCTCGTCGCTCTCGTAAACAGAATTTTCAAAGCAGGAGAAAGAGCCCGTGTGACAAGCAGGGCCGTCAGGCTCGACTACGACTGTAAGTGCATCGTAGTCACAGTCAGCTGTGATCGAGACTATATGCTGATAGTTACCGCTCGTCTCTCCCTTAAGCCAAAGCTCGTTTCTTGAGCGGCTCCAGAAGCAGGTAAGTCCCTTTTCGATAGATATTTTAAGGCTTTCGCGGTTCATATAAGCGAGAGTGAGAACCTTTTTTGAGACTGCGTCCACAACTATGGCAGGGATAAGTCCCTTTTCGTCAAATTTCAGCTTTTCTATATCAAAATTTATCATTTTTACCTCACAGACGCACGGGAATACCGTGCTTTTTAAGTTCGTTTTTAAGGTCATTTATCTTCACTTCTCCGAAGTGGAATATCGAAGCCGCAAGACCTGCGTCTATGCTTGGGATAGCTTTGAACAGCTCCGTAAAGTGGTCGATAGAGCCTGCACCGCCCGATGCGATAACGGGTACGTTTACAGCTTCGCAGACTTTTTCGAGCATCTCAATATCGAAGCCGCCCTTAACACCGTCGGTGTCAATGGAATTTACCACTACCTCACCCGCTCCCTCGCCGACGCATCTGCGTATCCACTCGATAGCTTCCATTCCCGTGTTTTCTCTGCCGCCCTTGGCAAAGACTCTGAAAACACCGTCAACTCTCTTTACGTCGGCCGAAAGAACGACGCATTGGTCGCCGTATCTCTTTGCCGCCTCGCCTACAAGCGACGGATTTTTAATAGCACCCGAGTTGACGCTCACCTTATCGGCACCGCACTTGAGGACTCTGTCAAAATCCTCAAGCGTATTTATACCGCCACCGACAGTAAGGGGTATAAACACGGAGCGAGCAAGCGTAGAGAGAATGTCGGTAAAGAGCTTTCTGCCCTCTGCCGATGCCGTTATATCATAGAAAACGAGCTCATCCGCACCGCAATCGCTGTAATATTTTGCAAGCTCAACGGGGGACGCAACATCTCCAAGTCCCTCAAAATTTACACCCTTTACTACCCTTCCGTCCTTCACGTCAAGGCAAGGGATTATTCTTTTAGTTATCACTTTGCCACCTCTATTGCTTCACATAGGTCAATTGCACCTGTGTAATATGCTTTTCCGATTATTGCACCGTAGATGCCAAGCTTTGTAAGACGCTTTACGTCGTCTATTGAAGAAACACCGCCCGAAGCGATGATGTCAAGGCGGAATGTCTCCGAGAGCTTTCGATAAAGCTCGTGGTTTGCGCCCTGCATAGCTCCGTCCTTTGAAATGTCGGTGCAGATAACGGTCTTAACACCGATGCTCTCGACGTCACAGCAAAAATCCTCAAGCGTGAGGTCGGCAGTTTCTGTCCAACCCTTTATTGCGACCTTGCCGTCCTTTACGTCAATGCCGACAGCTATCCTCTCGCCGTACTTTTTAACGGCTGAAACAAGGAAATCTCTGTCCTTTACTGCCGCCGTGCCGAGAATAACTCTGCTTGCACCGGCAGAAAGGTATTTATCGACCGTCTCCATATTTCTTATGCCGCCGCCGACCTCGGCAAAAAGGCCGGATGCGGAGATTATCTTCTTTATCGTTTCGATATTCGGTGTGTTTCCGTCCCTTGCACCCTCAAGGTCGACAAGGTGGATGCAGGTAGCACCCGATGCGGCAAAATCACGGGCAAGAGACGGCGGATCGTCGCTGTAAACCGTCATTTTGTCGTACTCGCCACGCAGAAGCCTCACGGCCTTGCCTTCGTATAAGTCTATCGCAGGAAAAATAAGCATGTTATACCTCTGGTAAGTGGATTTGTTGGTAGGAACTTCTCTAAATGTTATTTAACGGAAAGATATTGTTTTCTATGCCCTCATGCCGGGCAGGCATTTACTTCTGCCAACAGCGGCAGAAGTAAACAAGAGCGCCGCAAAAGAGTCGGGGAACCGAGGGTTCCCCCTCTTTTGTATCTCCCCCTCCTACCGCCTCGTTCGTCTCCCTGTAGCCGTACTCCCTTTTGCGCCCTGAAACGAAAGGCGCAAAAGGCGTCTCCATACGCTCGCTTTACTCTCGCTTCCGCTCGGCGAGCTATCCAATGTTTTTGATTATTAAGAAATCACTCTAAATGAGAAAAACATAACTTAGAGTTGTAAACATTTAGTTTTGAGAACGAAAAGAAACAGCTTTCTCCATCGACTTTTGCGCCGGTGCTTTTTGGCGCAAAAGGACGACGTAGAGAGTGGGAGCGAGCACGTTTTTTCGTGCGTCGGGTTTCCGCAAGGCAGGAAAGGGGATGCCCAAGGGGAAAACCTCGGTTTTCCTCTTGGTGTGTCTTTTGCTTCCTTTGGGGCATGCCAAAGGAAGTGCCGCGCGGCATGAGCGCACTCCCCCACCCCAGCGGCGGGAGCATCAAAGCTCACAAAACGCACGAAGGATATTAAGTCCGACGTTGCCGCTTTTTTCGGGATGGAACTGGCATCCCATCACGTTTCCGTTTGCCACAGCCGCCGTGAGCTCTGCTCCGTATTCAGCCGTAGCGATAATGCTGTCGTCACATCCCGTTCCGTAAAACGAGTGAACGAAATAAACGTAATCTCCCTCGTTTATATACTTAAAAAGAGGGCTTTTGTTTTCTGTAAAACGCAGAGCGTTCCAACCGATGTGAGGGATTTTGAGCTCGGATGGGATAACGTCCGCTATCGGTCTTATCTCGCCCCCAATAAGCCCCAGTCCCTCGTGCTCACCGTACTCAAAGCTACGCTCAAGTAACAGCTGCATTCCAAGGCAAATACCCATAAGAGGTTTTCCCTTTTTCGCTTCATCCTTGAGGACTAAATCAAGTCCGCTTCGACGCAGCTTTTCAGCGGCGTCGCCAAATGCGCCGACACCCGGGAGAATTATCTTGTCCGCACCTTTTATCACGTCCGAGTCGCCCGTGACGACAGCGTCCGCACCGATTGCGGCAAAGGAGCTTACGAGTGAGAAAAGATTTCCCACCCCGTAGTCAACGATAGCTATCATCAGAGAACTCCCTTTGTTGACGGGACCTCGTCGGGGCAGTCCTCATCTATTTTTACGGCGGCTCTGAGAGCTCTTGCGACCGCCTTAAAAGCACCCTCGATTATATGGTGCGAGTTTTTGCCCGCATTCTGAACGATGTGGAGTGTAATAAGGGCGTTGCGAACAAACGCAAGCCAGAATTCCTCGCAAAGCTCGGTGTCAAAGTCACCAACCTTCTCTGTAGGTATCTCAAGACCGTAGCAGAGACAGCTTCTGCCCGAAATATCGGTAGCGGCGGTAATAAGTGCCTCATCCATAGGAAGGATCACCGAGCCATAGCGGCATATCCCTTTTTTATCACCGAGCGCTTTTATAAATGCCTCGCCAAGGCAAATTCCAATATCCTCTGCCGTGTGGTGATAGTCAACGTTTACGTCCCCTTTGCAACTAACCGAGAGGTCAAAGCGGCCGTGCTTTGCAAAAAGCGCGAGCATATGGTCAAGAAAACCGCAACCTGTTGCGATATCGCTCTTTCCGCTTCCGTCAAGGTTAAGTGCGAGTGTAATGTCGGTCTCTGCCGTCTTTCTGACGATTTTTGCTTCTCTCATTTTTTCTCCTCCAATATGCTTCGTGTGGCGTCAAGCAGTGTGTCCATCTGCTCTCTCGTGCCAACGGTTATTCTGTTATATTCGGATATTCTTTCCTGTGTAAAATGGCGGACGAGAACTCCCTTTTCTCGGAGTGCCGTATAAAAATCCGCACCGCTTACTTTGTCCGACTTTGCAAAAACGAAGTTTGCCTTTGAGTCGGTAACCGTAAAACCGAGGCTTGTAAGCTCACGCTTAAGATATTCTCTGTTTTCGGCTATCGTGCGGCAGTTTTCCTTTGTGTAGTCGTCGTCAAGGAGCACGCCTACGCCCGCTGCCATCGTCATGGAATTTATATTGTATGGATTAGTCGAATATTTTATGGTTTTTAGGTCGTTTATAAGTGCCGCACAGCCTATGCCGAATCCAAGACGGGCACCTGCCATCGAGCGAGATTTTGAAAAGGTTTGGGTTACGAGCAGGTTGTCGTATTTTTTTGTGAGCGGAATACAGCTCTCGGTTCCGAAATCAACGTAGGCCTCGTCGACGACGACTACGTTATCGGGGTTTGAGGCTACTATTCTCTCTATTTGCTCGACCGTGAGTGCAAGACCTGTCGGTGCGTTGGGGTTTGCGATAAAAACAGTTCCCTTTTTGCCGATATAGTCCTCTACTTCTACCGAAAAATCCTCGGCAAGAGGTATTTTTTCGTAAGGAACGGCATTAACGTCCGCAAAAACGGGATAAAAGCCGTATGTTATATCGGGGAAAAGTGCGGGAGACGACTCATCGCAAAACGCCATAAAGGCAAAATTTAGAATCTCGTCCGAGCCGTTGGTCGCAAGGACACAGTCGCTCTCCACTCCGCAAAGCTTTGCAAACTCCTCGTGTAAAAGAGTACATTCGGGGTCGGAGTAGAGCTGCAGACGCTCTGCTGCGTCGGAGGCGTATTTTCTTGCCTTTTCCGAGGGTGGAAAAGGAGACTCGTTGGTGTTGAGCTTCAGGAATTTGCGTTCCTTTGGTTGCTCACCGGGGGTATATGGAACGAGATTTTTATATTTTTCGACGAAAAATCTGCTCATCTTAAAACCT
Source organism: Oscillospiraceae bacterium (assembly GCA_015063495.1). GTDB lineage: Bacteria > Bacillota > Clostridia > Oscillospirales > CAG-272 > SIG710. Next base: position 546 of record SVUB01000031.1, on the reverse strand, counting down.
TTCTGTTAAAGTTTTTGAAATTCTTAAAAACTTTTTCAAAAAGTTTTTAAGCCGCCGGGGGCAAAAACCTCACGGCAATCAATCTTCCTCAAAGCGCACAGTTGCACTTTTTGCGTGTGCTGTCAAGCCTTCCTTTGTTGCAAAGAAGGCAACGTCGTTGGCGACTTTCCTGAGTGCTTCACGGGTGTAGTATGTATACTGTGTCTTCTTTATAAAGTCGTCAACCGAAAGCGGACTTGAAAATTTAGCCGTTCCGCTTGTGGGAAGCGTGTGGTTAGGACCTGCAAGGTAGTCACCGAGAGCCTCGGGGCAGTTTCTGCCCATAAATATCGAGCCCGCATGGCGTATCTTATCGAGATAATCAAACGGGTTGTCAACGAGAAGCTCAAGATGCTCGGGTGCTATCTCGTTTGCAATCTCTATTGCCGCATCAAGCGTCGGAGCGACTATTATCTTGCCGCCGTTGTCTATTGACGCGCGCGCGATCTCGTCCCTTTCAAGCAACGGAATCTGTCTTTCAAGCTCTGCTGAAACTTTTTCGGCAAG